>JAFQTK010000088.1 GCA_017409065.1 bacterium | reverse complement strand
GTTTGAGGAAATGATACATTCAATACAAGAAGATGTAGCAAGACTTGTATTCCATTTAAGACGCGAAAAAATGCCTGCATTTAGTGAAAGAGATGTTAAGATTTTAAAGGAATCAAGAGCCGATGGGGATAATGAAAGTACTTTTAAAAGGAGTTTAGATCTAAATTGAATAATAAAATATTAAGAGATTTTTTAAATAATGGTGTTCTAAATATTGAAGGTATTGTAACTGGGTATAGTTCTTATATTTATACGATCTTAAAAAACAGCATAAATAGTAGCGAAGATATAGAAGAACTAATATCGGATGTTTTTGTAGCTCTTTGGCATAATTACAGAAAATTAGAACCAGATATGAAGATAAAACCATATTTAATAGGAATAACTAAAAATTTGATAAAAAAGAAATATAGAGAATTGTCTAATGACGTATTTGTTTGTGATATTTCTGATTTTTGTAATTCAGAGGAATCATTAATAAATGTTTTTGATATAGCTGAAGAAAAGAATGTAACTGAAAAAGAAGTAATGGAAGCTGTAGAGAAATGGTTAGAAAATTATAGTAAAAAGTAGAAATAAAACATAACTAAGTCTTTTTCTTTTGAAAGATTTAGTCAAATAAGTTTAAAAATTGTTCAAGCTTTAGAAGTTCGTTTTCAGGCATTTTAGAGATAATTTGTATAATTCTATGACGTATATTGGAATCGTTTTCATCAAATTCACCTGTTAATACCCATTTAGCAGGATAGCCGAAAAGAGCATCAATAAGTTTGGCAAAGGTTAGAGATACATTATTCTTTCTTCCGGTAACAAGAAGGGAAATATAATTAGCACTTACACCTAAAGCGTCTGCAAATTCAGACTGCTTTAGGTTTTGTTCTTTTATAATAATCTTAATTCTTTCGGCGAGAGTAGTATTCAATTTTTAGCCTCCTCAAATAGATTTCTTTCTTTTAGCATATCAATATAGATCATAAGCTCTTTTCTGGTCGATACGTTAAGTTTTGCAAATATTCTTCGATTATGTGTTTTTATTGTGTTAATAGAAAGGTATAGAGTATCTGCTATTTCTTGCGATTTATAACCTTTTAAGTATAAATCAAATACTTTACGTTCAGCATTAGAGAGAGTTTTTAAGTTTTCAATAAAATTATCAAGCGTAGAAGGTGAGTAGGTTAAAGTATTTTTTGTTTCTGTATTATTTCTTATAGGTTCTTCTTTAGGTGAATTTTCCTTTATAATATTTTCTTTTTGGATTAATTCTTCTTTTTCACGTTGTTCTAAAAAGTCCATTAGATCATTTATTTCAGTATAAATATTTTTGTTTTTGTAATTTTTAGTTTTTATATCGTCAATAGCAGTTGTTACAGGATGGAGTGATTTTTTACTTATAAATATAGAAAGAATTAAGCTACTAAAAAGAAGTAGTAGTACAATAGTAAATAAAGTAAATGTATTACCGTTTATTTCACTATCTGCTATTGTTTTAGGCATTAACAAAGAAATATACCATTTTTCATTTTTATATGGTGAATCATTTGGATATAGGTTTAATTCGGAATGAAGCCCGACATATTTTGTTTCTGAGTTTTCGTATAGGTAGAAAGTATCTGTATAGTTAGTAAATTCTATAGGTTGTGTTGAACGAATTCCAGTTAAAAAGTAGTTACCGGCAATCATGCCGTTTTCTATGTGCATAGTAGTATTATTAGCGGGAGAAATGGTTATGAAAACATTTTTATATTCATTACTATTTGGAGTATATTTTTGTTTAAAAAGTCTGTCGCTTATTTCCATTCCACATATACCATAAATTTCACCGATGCTACTTCTTAATGGCATACAAAGCAAAACTCCGGCTTCGCTGTTACCTTCGAGTCTAAAACAGTCTGTAAGGTAGTAGAGTCTTGATAAAGAAAGAGTAGGATTTTCTTTTGCTGTATTAATAATTTTATAGAAAAAGTCGTTATTAGTTATATCAAACTCCATTTTCCATTGTCCCAAAAGTTCAATATGATTTTCACGAGCAATACTTGCCGGACCTCTTAAGTAGTGAATTTTTGAATTTAGTTCATTTATTGAATTAGGATAAGTATCCTTTAGGAAAATTCCTGCTTTTGAGTTTGAAGCATTTTCTATTTCAGGATTTACTGTAGCATCGAGAACGATAAATGTTCCACTACAAGAATTTTTTTTCATAGCACTTATTATTTCACCACTTTGTTCAGATAATAGTGGGATAATGATTTCCGGATGCTTGTTAAAGTCTTTTTGGGCAATGTTGTTTTTTTCTAAATAGTTATCTATATTTTTACTTACAGTTTCAGAAAATGATGCACTTTGGAGAATTAATTTATCTAAGTCAATATCTATAGTTTCGGTAGTGCGTTCAAGTTCCGTTTTGGCATAGGTTTCTATATTTTTTTTATCATTTCCATGAATATCTAAAAGTACAATGAGCAACGTAAATATAACGATTAAAGATATTGTTGTGATACAAAAAAATATAAAAAAGCGTAGCTGTAATGGTATGCCGGATTTATCGGCTGTACAACAAAGAGAAGTTGTGTTAGGTGTAGATGTGTTTTTACGGTATCTGAAGCAAAATGTCTTTATACGATTATTTATAAGATTAAATGCTTTTTTTATTGTGTTCAAATCACGTCTCTCCTTATATTACAGGTAATTGTTTTTTTAAAAGTTCTTTGAAGTTTTTTTCATAATCACTGCTTATTTTATCAAATTCAGAAAATAGTGGTGCTGTGATAAAATTATATTCTTTGTACATTTCGGTAACAGTTTTTAATATTTTCTTTATGCGTTCGTCAGTAACGCTATTAAGGTGTTCAGGCATATCTTCAGTAAAGGCTTGCTTTGTTACCGGAAGATAACCTGTTGAAGAAATAAAACGCATATTTTGTTTTGGAGCGGTTAGCCATTTTAAGAATTCAGCAGCTGCATATTCTTTTTTCGCTTCTGTTTTTGAAACAATTAGTCCGCTACCTCTTTGAATTGCGATTTTATTTCCGTTTTCCCATATAGGATAAGGAAGGATGTTATATTCAACTTGTTCAACAACATTATTTTCATGAGTGACTGTATCTCCATAGAATAAGATGCCTGCTGAAGAACCTGTAGAACATACTAAATCTCCGGTTTTTGACAGGTCAGATGAATAACCATCGTAAATCGCAATTCCACCATTTTTTGCGTGATTTAGGAAAGTGTTTTCTATATTTTTATAATCTGTCGTGTCTAAAATTAAATTGTTATTGGTATCAAATAGACTTTTTCCTTTTTGAGCAAGTCCGACTTGTGCTACGTTAAACCAAGAGTCAGCAGTAAAGAAGTACTTTCCGTCATTTTTTATATCCGGAGTTTTATTATCTGTCCACTCATAGTACATTGACGAAAGCTCTGCGATTCCTTCAAATGTAGATAACTTATCGTAAGAGGCCCCTGTTTCTGTAGCAAAGCGGTCGAAAAGTGTTTTGTTAAGATAAAGAACTTCTGTTGACTTTGCCATAGGGAATACATATAGTCCACCATCATTAAAACGACCTTCATTTAAGAAATCAGGTATGTATTTATCTAATTCTTCTTTAGTAAAGTAGTTATCTAAATTAGCAAGTTTTCCGCTTTCTTGAAACTTTACGGCAACTTTTGGATATGCGGTACATATATCCGGCATTTTAGGTGCACCGGGATCATCGTTTAAGATCATATCTAAGCTTGTATTTAGTTCAGAACTTGATGAAATAGCGGTAACGTCAACTACAATTCCTTTTTTTAGTCCAACAGTAGTATTAAATTCGTCTATAAGTTCATCCATGGATTTTTGCATATCTCCACCGTAGTTATGCCACATAGTTAATGTAACAGGTGAAGAAGGAGAAGGTTTATCTGATTTATTGCAACCACAAATTAATACTAAACACAAAATCAACATAATCGAAATTTTTTTCATAATATCTACTCCATTTCTCAAAAAACTAACTGAGTTATACTATTTTAAGTAAATCATCCTAAAAATCACCCCAAAAATCACCCCAAGGATGATTACAGAACGCATAAAATATTTAATAATTAAACTGAAAATATAACTCAAACAAACATTAATAATATGGAAACAATATATCACAAAAATATAACTAAGTCAATTTGAAAGGAGGGAGTGATATGAAAAAGGTTGAGATTATAAGAGAAAAAATTATTAGTAGGTTAAATGAGATGAGTGAGGAGGAATTACATTTACTTTTGGAGTTTATATTATCAAAAGATAATTTGAATGAAGCAGAGGATGTAGAACTATGAATACGTTTAAAAATAAATATGAAATAAAGAAAACTGAGGATGGTGTTATATTTTTGTTTTATTGTGACTTATGTTATCACACAGTCTCAATAAGTGGATTTAATAAAGATATACATAATATACAACTTGAGGCTATGAGATATTTTAATATGTGTCATGCGTGTGGGAAATGGGTATGTGATTTACATTATAATGAAGAAACTATGAATTGTGTGGAGTGTGCACCTAAGAAAATGTATTGCTATGAATGTGGTAAAGAGGTTTTGATACATGAAAAATATTGTAAGAATTGTGGTAATAGAATTTAGAGAATAAAGAAGGGGGATAAAGAATGGCTAATATTTTAGAGGAATTAACGAAAGGAATTGCGAGTGTGGTAGGAGATAGTGATCCTGATGCTAAGATTATAAATGCTCAAAGCTTAGTGGATGAGTTAAAGAAAGAGGAAGAAAAATTGTTTGCAGTAATTGGGCGTAAGGCTATTGAAGTTGATGGTGATGAAAAATTTGGAGAAGATGCTGTAAAACTTCGCCTAAAACAAAAAGAGATAATAGATGCAGAAGAAAAAGTAAGAATTGCTAAAGAAGAAAAGGAGGCAAGTAATAAAGAGCAAATCGGAAATACTTGTCCCGGATGTGGTATTGAAGTAGCTCAAAATATTAAGTTTTGCCCTGAATGTGGAACAAAGCTTGAGAATTTAGAGGTTAAAAAAGAGTTTTGTACTAACTGTGGTAATGAGAAAAAAGAAGGAATGAAGTTTTGTATTAACTGTGGTAATCAATTTTAATCTGGGAGGTATTGTTTATGAATGCTAGACAGGTTTTTGGTAAAACTATGAATTTTGTTTGGGCAAAACTTGCTCTTGGAGTAGCTAATGTATTAGCCTCAGCAATTTTGTTTGCAATTTGTATGCTTATTGGTATGATTAGTGAAAGTGTGATGGCATTAATGTTTATTATTTGGATAGGAGCAACAGGTGCAATTAGTTTCTTATTAAATAATTATTTCGGATATATGGTTAAGGCGGGACATGTTGCGGTTATTGCAGAATCAATTTCTACAGGCAAAGTTCCGACTAATCAGTTTGATTATGCTAAAAAAGCAGTAAAGGAGAGGTTTGTAACTGCTAATGTGTATTTTGGAATTGATAAGCTTGTATCAGGTGCTGTAAAACAACTTCAAAGAGTTGTTGGAAAAATAACAGGTTTAGCGGGAAATATTCCTGGAATGGATAGTATAAAGAGTATTTTGGATTTGTTTCTGGATATTTCTTTAGGATATGTTGATGAATGTTGTTTAGGATATACATTTTATAAAAAGGAACAAGATGTATATAAGAGTGCAGCAGATGGCGTTGTTATCTATTTTCAGAATTGGAAGGTATTATTAAAAGATGCTGCAAAGACTACTTTATCAGTTATTTTGGTTATTTTAGTTGTTACTATTGTATGTTTTATATTAATTGGAGGTTTATTTAAAATTTTTGGATGGAGTCAGTTGGTTGCATTTATTTTAGCTTTATTTTTGGCTAATTCTGTTAAATATGCTTTTGTTGATAGCTGGGGACTTGTTAATATGATGACATCTTATATGAAGGTAGCCCCTACTACAGAAATTACTTTTGACTTGTATAATAAACTTTGTGGTATGTCAGGTAAGTTTAAGCAATTATTTGGGAAAAGTGGCGGAACAACAAGTGTTCAAAGTCAAGTAAATAATGTAAGTAATGCCGGTGGAAATGGGGCTAAATTCTGCCCTGAATGTGGTATGACATTAGATAGTGGTACTAAATTTTGTGGTGGATGTGGTTCTAAGTTAGAGGTTAATGTTTAGTGAGGAGGAATTAATTATGAAAAAGATTTTAAGTTGCTTGTTACTTATAATGATGTTTACACTTTGTGCTTGTGGTAACAATGCTAATGATAATAATGAGATTAATATTTCTAATGGAGGAAATAACGATGTAGATATATTATCAGTTGCCAGTACAAAGACTTTAGCTTTCTTTCAAAAATTTATTAGTGGCGGTGCATATACAATGGAAATGAAAACAGAATTTGAAGGAATGACGGGTACTGTATTAAATATGTATGATGGAGAGGATATTTATACAGAGAGTGAATATGGCGGAGTAAAAAGTTGTATGATTATGAAGGATGGATATCAGTATGTGATAGATCATGTTTCAAAAACTTGTATCAAAATGCAAATGTTAAATGCAACAACTGGGGAAATATTTTCAGATGAAGCTGAGAACTATGAAGTTGCTGTAAATACAGGCAAAACAGATTATAATGGTAAAACTTATGATTATGAAGAATTTATGGTTGAGGGTGAGAGTGTCCAGTATCTTTTTGAGGGAGATGATTTGAAAGTTATTAAGGCTACTGTTGATGGTACTGCGAGTTTTATTGAAGTTGTAAGTTTTAAGAAAGGTGTAGATAAGTCTCTGTTTGAAGTACCTGTAGGTTACTCGGTAATGGAAATGTAAATAAGTAAAAAATAGTGATTTATGCTTAGTGAAGAAAAAACATTAAAAATTAAGAGAGAGGCGAAGATTATGAAGAAAAGAATAATGTTATCAGTATTACTTGCGATAGCTATGTGCTTATCGGTTATGACTTCGACAGCAAGTGCAACGGAAACACTTAAGGGGGTAGGCTTGCCAAAGCCTGCTGCACCGCATTATTTCAAAGTTGAGGACAGTGGAGGAAGCGACAGTTTCTATATCTATTCTGTGCTTGACAACTCTATGATTGAACTTGCAACTGAACACAATGTAGATGAGAATGCTTTTTATACGAAGTATGGAATTGAAAATGAAGGCTATAATCATTTCGGTCTTTATATGCAATATGACGTGAATGTAAACGGAAAAGGTTGGCAATACACATCTGAATGGGACGAAGTGGATGGATATACCGGAAACTATGAGCGTGGTTATGACTGTTTGCAGGTTGGCGGGGAAAAAGTCGAGGAATTTACTTTGCACTGGTTGATTTATTATGATGGAAGTCATGAACTTTATGAAGATGCTGTTTATGCTGATGGTGACGGTTATAGGTTTAATACAGACTCAACCATTCAAATCCGTTGCCGTTACTATATGGAATACAGAGATAATGATGAAAATTTTACCAGTACAAGTGATTGGTCTGATGTAGCAGTTTTTGGTAAAGGTAGTACACAGAAAAACATTACCGCGCCTATAAGTTATGCAGCGCCTATAATTTCAAAACTTGAGGTTGTTCCGCCAGAAGGAACAAATGATGAAGCACATATTTATTTCGAGTTAGATACTCCCGATTCTGTTTGGGATGCTGATATGTACCACGCAATGAATGATGAGGGAGGATTAGAAGAATTACATGCTCAAATTAATGTAAATGGTGGAGAATGGAAAAATTTATATGTTAGCAATTCTCATTGGCCACTTTATGAAGGTAGTCGTCAGACTTCAAGCACAGAAATGTTAACTTCTGAAAGCTATGTTCAGCTTCGTGTTCGTTATGGAGGTCCGCTTGGTTTCTCTGATTGGTCGAATATTCTTTCTGTTAATGCTCCAGCATTTGAGGCATCAGATTGGGCTGTTGATTTTGTAACACGTGCTGATGAAATGGGGCTTATTCCGGAATGTCTTGAAGGTGAAGATTTGACAAAGGATATTACAAGAGCTGAATTTGCGGCTGTGGCTGTTAAAACATATGAAGCACTTTCGGGTGTAGCTGCAATTCCTGCTGTGAATAATCCTTTTGTGGACACAAATGATGTTGAAGTATTAAAGGCATATAATATGGGGATTACAGCAGGTGTATCGGCTACAGAGTTTCAGCCGAATACTTTGTTAAATCGTGAACAAGCTGCAACAATGCTAACAAATGTATTTAAGAAGGTATCTATTGCCGGTTGGACTAGTGCGACAAATAGTCAATATAAACTTGATTATGAAAAACCAGCGTTATTTGCTGATGATGCTGATATTTCTTCTTGGGCAAAGGATAGCGTGTATTTTATGGCAGCGAATGGAATTATTAGTGGTATGGGAAATAACAAGTTCGCACCTAAGAATGTAACAAGCGAGGAAGAGGCTACAGGATATGCAAATGCTACTCGTGAACAAGCTCTTATTATTGCAGTAAAAATGGTTGAGAATTTGAAGAAATAAAGTGGAAGAAGAATAGTAAATGAAGGGGGAGAAGTTGTGATGAGAAAGCTGTTTAGTATTGTTTGTATTATGGGAATTTTAGTGTCTTTAACTGCTTGTGGTTTGCCAGGTGAACTAGGAGAAGTTGGAAAGTTAATAAAAAATGTAGATGATTTTAAAGATAATATAGAAGCCAGTGAAAACAGTAGTAAAAATGCAAATAAGGATTATGATAAATGGTGGGAATCCCCGTTTTACTTAAAAGGTGAATGGAATTCGGCAGCAGGTTATGATGCGGATAGCGAACCTGAAGAAATAGAAGCTTGTTTCGATGGTGAGGAATTTATAGTTTATTGTGACCCAAGTTATTATGTTCATAAGAAAGATGATATGGTTTATAGTTTTATGCTAACAGAAAAAATAAACGCTGCTACTCGATTTGAGACAAAAGCAAAATCGGTAGCTGAATATGTAGGAAGTGGAGCGGCATATATTCCTAATATGGCTTATTATACTAAATCTCTTAATGAATCGCCTGATGCTTGGAAAAAGGTTGGTAGTGAAAAATATGAAGGCTTTGATTGTGAAATTTATGAATGTACAGAATCACTAATTGTTTATAGTACTACATATAAAGTTTGGTTTGATAAGAAAACCGGAATGGCTGTTAGGGTAGATAAAAAGACTGAATATGTAGATAAAGATGCAGAAAACACAGAATATACGCAATATAAATTAACTTCTTTTAAGAATAGTAATGTTCCAAAAGTTTCTGAGCTTTTTGATTTGAATGATTATGGAGGAGATCCGGATGTTGCAGCAGCTGAACTAAAAGCAAAAATTCCTCAACCAACTGTTGGAACTATTAAAAAAGAAGCATCAAGTCGTAGTTCTTATATGATTGATATGGATTGGACTATAGAGGACGCTAAATCTTATGTGGAGGTAGTGAAGAACGCTGGTTTTACTGAAGAAGAAAAAACTTTTGAGTATGATACATATTATTCGTTCACGGCTAAAAATGCAGAGGGGTGTAAAGTTAATGTTTCTGATGCCGGTGGAATAAATCTTTATTCTGCGAATTACTAATAAAGTGAGGTGAGTGTATGGCGAAATTTTGTACTAATTGCGGTAGTGAAGTAAAAGATGGAATGATGTTTTGCTCAGGATGTGGGACAAAGGTAGTTGAAAATGTTTCAATGGTACATAGCGAGAATAGTAATGTCGATAATAAAGAATCAACTATGGAACAAGTTGCAGTACAACAGCCTCCATCTAAACAGAATGTAACTCAGGAGACTATTTATAATCAACAACAGCAGAAAGTAGTTCAGCCAAATCTGGTACAGCAACAACCAGCGACTGTACAAGCTAAAGTAGAAGATAAATATGGAATTGTGTCTGTCGGATTATATTTTGGAATGATGTTTTTGTTTAGTATTCCGATTATAGGATGGTTAATTTGTCTTATTGTTGCTTTTGTACCAAAACGACAGAGTTTAAAAAATTATGCCAGAGCAACTTTGATTTGGTTAATAATTGGGTTAGGTCTTGCGGCTTTAGGTTTTGCCATTTTTTCAATGCTTGGTAATGTAGTAAATGGTTTTATAAGCGATGCTACAGGTGGTAGTGGAGTAGGAGAATTATTTGGGCAGTTTGGCGACTTAAGTAGTATGACAGAGCAGTTTGGTGACTTAAGCAATATGGCAGAACAGTTTGGCGACTTAAGTGGTATGGCAGAGCAATATGGTGGTTATTAAGTAAGATATTTTGAAAATTAATTATTTAACAAAATAAAAAGGAGGAATTTATTATGAGTTTTTGTGGAAATTGCGGAAGTCAAGTAGGAGAAGGAATAAAATTTTGTCCGGGCTGTGGTGCTAGTATGGATGTACAGGGACAAAATACAGGTTCAGTAAATCAATCAAATTTTAGTGATAATGTAAGAAACTTAAATAATACAACTGATTCAACATCAAATTTTACGCAGGAAGATATTGCTCAAAATAAAATGATGGCAGTTTTGGCGTATATTATATTTCTTATTCCATTACTTGCAGCTAAAGAATCACCTTTTGCAAGGTACCATACTAATCAAGGTTTAGTGTTGTTTTTGGCAGGTATAGCTGTTATGTTTGTTGGTATTATTCCTATAATTGGTTGGCTAATTGCGTTAATTGCACCTTTATTTATAACAATTCTTGCTGTTATTGGAATTATAAATGCGGCTGGTGGAAAAGCTAAAGAATTACCGGTTATAGGTAAGTTTCAGATATTAAAATAAGAAAATAAGAAAACGAAAAAATTAAAATTTTTGTTTTCTTATGTCGAGCTTTGCTCGACAACACTAAGGAAATTTCCTTGGTAATAGGAAGGTCAACATGACTTTCCTATTACATAAAAAGATGGACTATATGAATTAGATTTAATTGAAAATAGGAAATTAAATGTTTGAATGAGAAAATAAAAATATTAGGGATTGGCAAAACATTGCTAATCCTTAATTTTTTGCCTAAATTATTTCATTATGATATAATCAAAAAGAAGTAAAGAAGTAAGTAGGAGGAAATAAATGTTAGTGATGGATTTTGGGAGTAACCACCACAAAAAACAAAGGATGAAGTAAAAGAGGAAATTTTAAATAATAAATTTGATGATTACGGAACAAGAATAGTTCGTATTAAGTTTGAAGAAAAGACAGATGAAGACAATAATATGTATATAAAATATTTATATTTAGAGGATATTAGTATTTAAATATAAAGGAGTGAAATCAATAGATGAAAAAAGTTTTTAAAAGTT
>JAFQTK010000087.1 GCA_017409065.1 bacterium | reverse complement strand
CTACGGATTTGACAGGCAATTCTACTGATGAAAGAGCAGATTTCACTACTGATTTATATGTTAGAAGCAATGAAAATAAAAAACATGATACATATGGCTCAACTTCAACACTTATTGGCGGGAACTTAACTACTAAGAAAGGTGAAATCCATGTGTCAGATTGGAAAATCCATGGAGATTTGTTTGGCTACGATGCACCAATTGATAAAAATATCAAAATAGATTTATTCCCAGGTAGTGTTATTGATGGTTATCAGATAAACTTTAGTGCAACGGATAAAGAAGTATTCACTCCGATTGGTTGGTACAAGTTAAAAGGTGGCGGAACATCAGGTTCGTATACATTTGGTTTGGATAGATATAATCCAACGGTATTTAGAGGTCAAGTAGCAAAAGTTGCTCAATTCCAAAACCAATTGGCGATTAATGATATGTTATTCAACCATACTATGCTTGATCAGGGATTCAAAGATAATGATAGAATGGGTAATTTTGCACCAAACAAATATGCATCATCAAGTGACCTTTTTGCACCTTATCAATACTCTAAAAAAGATGGTGGTTTGTGGGTCAAATCATATGGTATATTCGAAAAATTAAATATGAACCATGGATTTAGTGTTGGAAACAATGCTTACGGAACTTTAATCGGTGCTGATTTTGGTTTGGAAGAATTACGCAATGGTTGGTCTTTTATGCAAACAGCATATGTTGGATATAATGGAGCTCACCAACATTGGAATGGCAATGCTACATATCAAAATGGTGCACAGGCAGGTTTCTTAGGTACTTGGTACAAAGATAATTTGATTATAGGTGCTTTGGGATACGGTGGAGTGTATGGAACAAGCATGAATACTCCTCGAGGTGATGACCATTCGTTCAATTTCTATGGTGGATTGGCAGGTAAAACCGCATACAACTGGAAGTTCCATAAAGACTTTGCTTTGCAACCTAACTTATTAGCTTCATATAATTATTTTGGGCAAGAAAACTGGCATACCGATTTTGGACAAATGGGTATGATGTCTAGTCCTTTACATGGTGTAAACGTAGCTCCGGGTGTTAACTTAATCTGGGAAAAAGAAACCTTTAGTACTTATTTGACTCTTCAATATATGTACAATCTTAGCCAAGCAGCAGGCGGTCGAGCAGGAAATGTAAACCTTCCTCATGTGCATATGGATAGAGGGTATATCCAATACGGTATTGGTGCTAACAAAAGGTTTACAGATACATTTAGCGGTTACGCTCAGGCTGTTGTTCGCAACGTAGGCAGAACCGGTGTTGGATTCCAACTTGGTGCTAATTGGAAGTTAGGTAAAAATAAACCAACTAAATAAATAATTTATTAAATATTAAAGACTTACTGAAAAGTAAGTCTTTTTTTGTTGAAATTTATTTCTTAGATTCAAGTTGCTTTATGTAAAAATTAACGTCTTTAATCCAGTTTTTTGCTGATGACTTTGCACAATATCTGCCGGAGTTTCCTAATTTAGAAATGGTTTCTCGTCTGTTTTGAGTATGGCGTTGTAAAATTTGAGCCATTTTTTCAATACAATCATCGACACTTTTGAAAGTCATTAGACCTTTTTTTCCCATTAAGCCGCCAATGTTATTTTTCTTCAATGCCCCTGATGAAATACCTCTTGCTGATTCGTGCATTGCTATTGCAATTATAGAAATAGGATTTACGCCGTATTTTTTACCCATTTCCAAAAATACTGAGCCTTTTCCTCTCATAGGGTTTTTATCAGGATTCTTTTTGGGGAGAAGTTTTGCTATTGCAGCATCAAGTTCTTCCGCACTCATCTCGCAACTAGTGTTTATTGTTGTGGCACTGCCTTTTGGCAAAATTTTTGTTGCCGTAGTTGTTGCAGCTTCTGTTGATTTACCTGTAATCCCTTCTTTTACCGCTTTTGCTGCTGTTTTTTCAAATACATCTGATTTTAGTGCAGTTCTGGTTACGGTATCTGCTTGTATGCTGATGGCTTTGCAGCAAGGGGATGTAAGTAGAACCAATCCCGGAAGAATTTTTGGAAGTATAGTTATTGTCATGTTATTAAGTTCCTTGAGTTGATGGCTAATGTGTTTGAGGGTAATATTTATTTTATAATAAAAATACTCCTAAATATTTTTTTTTGCTGAAGTTGTAATAAATCTTTAATTAAGGTACAATTTTTAAGTTAGTGAATGGACGAGTTTAATGAAAAAATCTATTATTAATTATATTGATACTGTACGTTTTGTACTTGATAATTTTCCCAAAGAAGAAGTGCTGACTGTGACTGATTTGCTATGTTCCGCAAGGGATAAAGGTAAGACTATTTATGTTATGGGAAATGGTGGCTCGGGGCTGGCGGCTTCTCATTTTGTTGCAGATATAGGGAAAAGTGCAAGTTATGGAAAAGATAAGCGTTTTAAAGTTGTTTGTCTGAATGATAACATGTCAATGGTTATGTCTTATGCAAATGATGTGGATTATTCACAAATTTTTGTTGAACAATTGAAAAATTTTATTTCAGAAAATGACATAGTTATTGGTTTTTCAGGTAGCGGAAATTCAAAAAATGTATTAAATGCTATTGAATTTGCAAATCAACAAGGAGCTATAACAGTTGGTTTTACCGGTTATAGCGGGGGGCAATTGAAAACGCTTGCACAGTATTCAATAAATTCTAATGTTGATGATATTCAAGTTTCTGAAGATTTTCATCTTATGGTTATTTATATAATTATGAAACTAATAAATGAAAAAGATTTAGAAAATTAAAGCCAGTCTATCAACCTTTTTCGTTCCCCAAAATCCAAATTTAATTCTTTTGCTAAATCAAAGTTCATAACCTCTTGTGGTTCTAAGTTGAACGGTTTTAATGGAATTTTAAAATTACCTTTTTCATATAGTTCCATTGATAATTTATCGGTTTTAGGGTCGTAAATGTTAGAATAATTTAGTCCTAATTTGTGACAGAACGGAACTTTTACGCTATCTTTCGTTTCTGTCATTATTCCAAATGTTCTGCAAACTATGGCTCGATGTTTATAAATGCAGCAGCTTTTGTTTATCAAAAAAGGGCATTTGTACATTTTTTGCGGATTATTTTTTAATTCTTGTATATTTTTTTTAATAACTTCTTTAGTATCTTCTGAAAGTTGTTCATATCCAAGTTTCATATATTCAAATTCTAATTCGCTCACGGGATATTCGCCTTGTTCGCAGCAAAAAGAACAACCCTCTTTGCAAAAAATGTATTCTTCTTGATATTTGAATATTTTATTTAGGTCATTGTTTAGCGTTGTTAAAAATTTTTCGTAATTATCAATGCTCATATTCTTCTCCGATAATGTTTATTATATTATAGATATCAAATAAGAGTAAACAACATTTTAAATTGAAAAAGATAGAGAGAGAAAATGGACTTTGGTATTTTATTAAATCCGGTATTGGTTTCGGTAATATTGCTTTGCTTGTTATGTCTGCTAAGAGTTAATGTTCTCTTAGCAATTATCATAGCTGCAATTGTGGCAGGTATTTGCGGCGGGATTCCAATTTCAGATATTATGAATATCTTCATTTCAGGAATGGGCGGAAATTCTGAAACCGCATTAAGTTACATATTGCTGGGTGCATTTGCTGCTGCAATGGCACATACAGGATTGGCTTCTCTTTTGGCTAAAAAAATATCGTTGTTAATTAAAAATAATGTTTTCATACTGTTGCTTATTCTCACAATGCTTGCTGTAATGTCGCAAAACCTAATACCTGTGCATATAGCATTTATACCGATAGTTATTCCGCCTTTGTTAAAAGTTATGAATAAACTAAAATTAGATAGAAGAGCCGTAGCTTGTGCGTTAGCATTTGGACTTAAGACACCTTATATAGCGATACCCGCAGGATTTGGACTTATATTCCAAGGATTGATTGCAGAAAATCTTACCCAAAATGGAATGTCTGTTGATAAATCAGATATATGGCATTATACTTGGTTTTTGGGTGTAGCTATGTTGGTTGGTTTTTTGATTGCTATTTTGTTTACATATTCTAAAGAAAGAGTGTATGAAGACATTCAAGTTGCGGATATTGTAGAAGATGAAGCGGTAGAAAATTTAAAATTAAACAAAAATCACTATATTACATTATTGGGAGCTGTTGCAACCTTGGTGGTTCAATTGTGGACTAAATCGTTGCCACTCGGAGCTCTTGTCGGCTTAGGGATAATTTTTGGTGGACGAGCTGTTGACCATAAAAAAATGGATAGCTTGATAAATGACGGAATTGGTTTGATGGGGTATGTTGCATTTGTAATGCTCGTTGCGGCAGGTTATGCTATGGTTTTGAAACAAACAGGTGGGGTTGATAGTTTAATTCAAACGATTTTGCCATTTATGGGGGGGGATAAATTAGTTGCAGCAGCTTTAATGCTATTTATTGGATTGTTTGTGACAATGGGCATAGGTACATCTTTTGGTACAATACCTATTTTGGCGGTTTTGTTTGTCCCGATTTGTTCAACACTGGGCTTTAGTTTAGCTACAACGGTAATTATTGTTGCTGCAGCTGCAGCATTAGGGGATGCGGGTTCTCCTGCATCTGATACAACATTAGGTCCAACGGCAGGACTGAATGCAGATGGACAACACAATCACATTTGGGATACTTGTGTTCCAACATTTTTACATTATAACCTTGCATTAATAGTATTTGCATTGTTGGCTGTTGTTGTTTTTTAAAAGCTTAGTAGTTCATTGCTCCTTCTTCAAGAACTCTACCGGTGCAAAAGATTCCGGGATT
>JAFQTK010000086.1 GCA_017409065.1 bacterium | reverse complement strand
CACAATAACAGTAAACGGTAACAACAATACTGTCTACGGTGGTAGTAATGACCCGCAGTTTGGTTATATAGATAACAGTACCAATGACAAAGCATACAACAACGGAACAGGTAATACTTTCGTTGGTGTTGAGAATATTGTCGGCAACTCAGGTACAATAAATGTTAAAGACGGTGAAACCGTTACTGTTGAAATCGACGGTAAGAAATATGATATTGAAAATGTAGGTAGTGGCGGTTACGATTTGGACGTTAGTTATTCGGTTAATAACGGACAAATAACATTTGTCGGCGAAGCTGATGCTAATGGTTCTAACGGTTTAACCATAACTGCTCATGAAGACCAAGAGGATAATATCATCATTGATGGTGAGTTTTGGAGCATTTCTACAGGCAATCACAACGATACAATAACAATAAAAGGACGTGTCAATACGACTAATCCCATCTCCGGTGTTTCTGCCGGCACTGGAAGTGATGTTATCAATGTACTTGAAGGTGCATATGCTTCTTCAATCGGATATACCGCTGATGACACGGAAGCTGATACCATAAATATTGGCGGCACGGTATCACACGTTTACAGTAGCGATGCAGGCTCAACAATCAATGTAACTTCTACGGGTTATGCTTATGATATAAATTGCGGTGCCGGACAAGATGTTATAACCGTTGATGGTCGTGCTGGTGAGATTAGAAGTGATTTTAGCAGCACTGGTGTAATCGGTGATACAATCACTATTAATGGTACAGCTGGTGATGTACTGGGTGGTAATGGTGCTGATACCATAACTATTAATGGTGTAGTTAGTGAAAAGGTAGTCGGCGGTAATGGTGATGATACAATAGTTATCAATCAAGGAGCTTCGGTTCATAGTGTAGGCGGCGGTGAAGGCGATGACAATGTAACAATTGAGGGCACTATTTATTATGCTTCCACCGGTACCGGAAATGACATTATCACAGTAACCTCAACGGGTGTTGTTACGAGTTATGTTGAAGGCAACGAAGGCGATGACACAATCACTGTTTCGGGAACAGTTTCAAGTGTTATGGGAGATAATGGTAATGATTCTATAACTCTTACATCTAGTGCTTCTGTAAATGTTATTAAGACAGGTTATGGTGAAGATTATCTTAAAGTTGATGCTAATAACACTAATATTGAATTAGGTTACGGTAAAAATGATGTTATTATTAATGGTTCTGAGAACATGATTGTGTCATCTTTTGGGGTTTCTTCCGGAATAGATAATAACATAACTATTAACGGCGATTGGAACGAAGTTGACTTCTCATCTATGGATAGTGGTGTGGATAAAGTTAATATTAACGGTGATGATAACGTTGTGAACACCGGTGGCGGTGATGATAATATAAATATTTATGGTGATAACAACACTGTTGATGCCAGTGCAGGTGATGACCTTACTTCTGTTGTTGCAGGAACCCAAAACATGGTATTTGGTGGTACAGGTTACGACAGGGTTGCAAATTATGCGTCTAAAACAGTTTATTCTGAAATGGATGAACTTATTAACGGCGGTTCAAATTATCGTGTTCAAATTGATGGCAATATTAGTGAATCTTCCGGCTACAATATGGACCTTAGTATGAGTCTACCGACTGATGCGGTCTTTGACATTTCGTCTGTTGAAAATGCTCAAAATTCACTTCTTCAAATTGATGAGTTGATTGGTCAATTGACTAAACAAAGAGGTCAAATAAGTTTCCAAAATACAATGTTGAAAGAAATTTTGGACTCTAATCTCACAAGACTTACTAACTTAAATAATTCATTGTCTACGGTTCGTGATGCTGATACTGCTGCGGAATATAACAATTTGCTTGCTAAGGCTTCGTTGATTGAACAAGGTCAATTGCTTCAAGCTCAACTGTTGGAATCTAACGCAAGTGTTGTTACTCAATTGATTGGCGGTATTGCATCATAACTCTGCCATTTTGTATATGTTTTGTAATTCGTTGCCAATGATTTAAGGGAAAATGGGGATTTTTCTGTCAACATTGCTTTGGTATTTCTCTTAAGGAGTCGGATATCCTTCTCTTTTACGAATATTTATTACGTGATTGTAACACTGTTCTAAATAGCGACACAATGCTGCTAAATCCTCTAGTCTATTATTACTTATCAGTGTTTTAACCACATCAACATATATTGCTAACAGTTCTTTAGTTCCCATAGATTTTTTACCACGCAAGTTGCCTTCAATGTTAGAAACAATCTTGTCCCCTATTGCACTTTTGTGGTCGGGGGTTAATAAATAATCTCTAAGCACGGCTAAAGAATAAGCGATAGAATCTGCGTATACATCAGCCATAACAGGGTTTTCCTCAAAATACTCTTTGACAATTTGAGCACCCTTTGATGCTTGAATATGTCTTGAATCACCAATAAATGTAGTCAAATTAAAGTTTATTGCTGAAGGATTATATCCTTTTTTCTCCGCCCATTTTCTCATATTATCTTGAATATGTTTTGGATAGGCAGGTATCGTTGTGTCAACTTTAGTGGATTCAATTTCTTTTAATTCTTTTATACGTTTCCAGGCATATTTCATACTTAGAGAAAATTTATCTTTTGCTTGTGGATGAGTTGCCCAAAACTCTTGCATATAAAGCCGTTGCCGTATGCTCATATCTTCAGGAGAAGCAACAGATTTTTGTGGATTGTTTTTTTGACTATTTCTTTGTGCAATACCTTTTCGAGTCAAAAATTTGCTTAGCATATCTTTTACAGGCTTACTTGAACCTAATCTCCATGCTTCTTCCACAACCAAAGCAAATAACTCGGCTTCTTCCGGATGATTTTTATAAAATTCTTTTTGGCGGGCAGATTGCAAATATATACGCTCGGGGTTATTTGCATAATAATCAATCAAAGAAACTGATATTTTTTCACGTTGTTCTTTTGGTAAAGGACCTCGTGGAATATAAACATGACCGTTTTTTATCTCATAGGACTCAGCTCTTTTCAAAGCTAACTCCTCAGCCATTCTTTCATTATATTCTTTATCCGAAAACTTCAGAATATGCCCGTAGTGAGAGTCCAAACGAGGAATGTTTAGCTTCTGCATGACATATGCAATATTTTTCTTGCCGTTAGTATATTTTTCTAAATCAGATAAAGAAAAACCATTTGCCCAATAAAGTTTTAACAACTGCAAAGATAAATCTTCATCCTTTGAAAAAATTTCACACTTACCTGCCTTCACATCTGCTATAAACGAGTCTTTTCTGGCATTAACTTCATCAACAGACAAAACGTCTTCAAATTCAGGATGCAAGACCTTAACTTCTTCTAATGAATCAGAAGCTTCTATATCTTCATAAGCTTTTTTATGAACATCTATCAAAGTCAAATTATTCGGATTTCCTGCATCTAATACAAAATCCGAAACTTCTCGAACCTTATCAGGAACTATCTGTTTTCCATTTTGAGTTTCGACTTCTTCAAAATTTCTCATTGTCTGTAATAGGTTTAAACTATACCCACCTTTGAAACTCAAATAGTAATTAGAAGATAAAAAAGGCGACGACGTAGCAATGTTTTGCTGATAACTGTCTTTTTTGAAAACTTTATTATCAACCTTTTTGCTATTATAGTTAAGCCCTATTGAATGGTTTGTGACTGAACTTATATTCATTAAAAACCTACATTATCTTTACTCATTTAAGTTTGCTGAGGCTAAATTTTTGCCGTCAAAAAAACAAAATAAAAGAAAGTTTTACATATTGTAATATTTTATCACACAAAGATTTAAAACTTAATTTTTAATTAAGTATTTCAATGTAGAGTTATGACTATAAGTTATAAAACAACTTCGAACTTTGCAGTCGGAGATTTTTGAACGCTGATGATATTACCTTTTGAATCATATTTGGTAATCTCCGTACCGTCACGTTTAGAAAGCACAATTGTTTCTGTCGGCTTACCTAATGAATTATATTTGTCCGTTTCTATAAATTCAACTTGATTTGTCTGTGGATTTACGCAAATTATCGACTTTTCTGCCAATTTAGCATCGACATAACGCCTTTTAAAAGTAAAACAGCCACTAACTTGTTCTTCTGTTCTGTTTTTATAGTTATGAATCAACGCATTAAGCCTTTGTTCATCAACCTTTTTAGTTTTTTTGTCAATCGAATCAAAAATAAAGCTCATCTCCTGTTGAGATAATCTGCCATCTCCGTCTATGTCTGCATTCATACCATATTTATCAATCAAGTAGTCCATTTGCCTTGATGAAGGTTTTATATTTACCAATATTCTATCCTTTCAAAATCATACTCATTTTTGTACCATTTGATTTTTATTAACTTTATCGATTTGCACATACGTTCCATCGTCATTAAACCCAATGGAAACACGCTCATACAATTTACCCTGTTCATCATAACGTCTTATGATTCGAGAGCCGTTATGTGCATGGTAATCTTTATCCATTATTGAGCCATCAGGTCTATATGTTGTAAATAGAATTGTGTCATGCCCTTTCCTGTTAATTTTGACATAAGACCCGTCAGCATTACCTCTTACCGATTCACTTCGTTTACCGCTTGATGATATAACGACCTCGTCTTTACAAGGACGTTCGGCACACATAGTATTCATAGCTGTATTAAGTTCATTTTGAGAAATAATGCCGTTTTTATCTAAATCAAAAGTGCCAAAAGAATTATATCCTCTTGATTTTGCCTCATTTGTGAAATTAAGAATACTGGTACTTGCAATGTTGCTCGCAAAAGTTGCTTGTAACGTTGAAGCCTTGTCCGGAACAACTCTAGGCAATTCTATGTACGGAAAACTCGTACTTTTTGAACGTGAATACATAAAAATTCCTCTATATATAATATCCCCTTACTGATATAAACAATTTTTTTATAAAAAAATTGCGTCATTTTGAAAAGTTTATACAGAAAAATTACAAAACTTAAAAAAGAAGCTCCTCTTGAGGGAGCTTCCTTTTAATATTAACTGTCTTTGACTTATTCACCAATAAGTGTCAAGTCTTTTTTACCATCTTTATCTACTGTGTACAAATATTTAGCACCATTATCAAGTTCAATTGTGATAGATTTTACACCTGTTTCAGGATCAACTGTGGTAAGTGCATCCAACTCTGATTGAGGAAGTGCTTCAATATCTTCAATAGTGATTTCTTCTTTTGCCTTTAACTCAGCCAAGTTTTTTGGTTTTGCAGCTTCATCTGGTTTCGCAGCTTCATCTGGTTTCGCAGCTTCATCTGGTTTCGCAGCTTCATCTGGTTTTGCAGCTTCATCTGGTTTCGCAGCTTCATCTGGTTTTGCAGCTTCATCTGGTTTCGCAGCTTCGTCTGGTTTTGCAGTTTCGTCTGGTTTTGCAGCTTCATCTGGTTTCGCAGCTTCGTCTGGTTTTGCAGTTTCGTCTGGTTTTGCAGCTTCGTCTGGTTTTGCAGCTTCGTCAGTTGGAGCCGGTGTTTCATCAGCAGGTGCTGGTGTTTCTGGCTTTGGAGTGCCTAAATTTATAACCTTACGGTCCTCACTTATTACATTACCATCAGCATCATATTCTTTAGTTTCAATGATTAACTTGCCATCTTTTCTGGTTGTTGATTTTACAATTTTAGTACCATCTGTATATTCAGTTGTGTCTACGTCAGTCTTTATACCGTTTGCATCATATTCTTCTTCACTTTTTTGTGATTTAATTTGACGTTTTGCCGGTTTGTCTGCATCGTCTGTTTTACCTGTTTTGCCGGTTGTGTCAGGAGCTTCTGGTTCCTCTGTTTTGCCAGATTTGCCTGTTTCACCTGTTTTATCAGATTCTTTAGGATTTTTCTCTCCAAATGGGTTGTTTTCAGATTGTTCCGGAATCACCATATTTTCCATTACAGTTTTTGTTGCAGCTGCAAATGCATCACCATTTTGGTCTGCCTCTGTTTTTTCCCAATCAGCTTCGCCATCAGCTCTATCACTGTTAGTAAATAACTTACCATCCTGGCTGGCATAATGCCATTCTTTATTTACTTCGTCATAACCTGCATATTTTGTAACTTGACCGTCAGCAGTTGTTACAACTTTATTTTGGAAAAATCCATTTTTACCTGCTTGAGTAAATTCTTCTTTTGAACCGTCATTATTCAATTTTGTCAATGAACCCCAATGTTTACCTGCTTGGTTGTATTGGTCATAAACATCAACTGAAACAACATTGCCATCTTTGTCTTTTTTGATTTGAACTGCTTGTTTGTTATCTTCTGTAAATAATGTTTCGCCGGCATCTTTCAAAGCTACAGCCATTTCCATATCAGTAATTTTACCATCTTTGTTTGTGTCTGCTTCTGCTTGTTTTGTTGCATCTAATTTCTTAAGGAAAATGCTTGTTAAAGCTTTGTTTCCTTGTGCTACTGGTGCTGTTGTATTGTTTTTTGGACTTCCTGCAGGACTTGTTGCTGCTCCTGTTACATTTGGGTTAACTCCATCAACTGCCATCTCTTTTTCCTCCTAAATAATAAATTAAAGTATCCTCTATGACTTAATAAAGTTTTTTTAGACTTTAAAATTGCTTTTTCAAGAATAAATATTAAGAAATGTTACACCAAATAGCCAATAAAAAAGCCCCGCCATATAGACGAGGCCTTTAATATTAAGCATTTAATTCTATGCAGAAGCACCTGATTTAGCGATAATTTCTGCTTCGATATTGCTAGGTACTTGTTCATAGCATTTAAATTCCATTGAGAAAGTACCTCTACCTTGAGTTTTTGAACGGATGTCAGTAGCGTATCCGAACATTTCAGAAAGTGGAACGATAGCGTTGATTTTTTGAATACCAGTTCCTTCAATGATTTCCATACCTTCAACACGTCCACGTCTTGAAGAAATATCACCAATGATATCACCTGTATTTTCTTCAGGAACTTCAATT
>JAFQTK010000085.1 GCA_017409065.1 bacterium | reverse complement strand
TTATACTTTTCTTGAAAATTTGTCAAGAGTGTTGTAAAAAAAAATTAAAAATGTAATAATTGTCTCTATGGAAATTAAAAAAGATATCAGCTCAAGTTTAGAAGATTATTTGGAAGCAATTTATTTATTTGCAAAAAAGGGTAACGAGGTTCGTGCAGGGCAAATTGCAACTTTTTTAAATGTAAAAAAGTCCTCAGTTACAGAAGCATTGCAAAACTTATCAAAAGAAAAATTGATAAATTATAAGCCATATAATCCTATAACATTGACAGAACTCGGAAAAAATGCAGCTGAAAATATTTTGCGTAGGCATAATATAGTTAAAACTTTTTTTAGAGATATTCTTAATCTTTCTGACGAGGAAGCGTCGAATACGGCTTGTAAGATAGAGCATGTAATTTCAGACGATTTGGCATCCAGATTTAATTTACTGCATACAACGTTGACTAGTGAACCAAAATATAAAGAAATTTTAAATAATATTCATAAATCTTTTTAGAATATTGACAGAGAGTTTTTTTTGAAGTATTGTTAGGTTGCCCTAACAATTAAGAGTTTAATAACATTAATGAAAATATCAAGTATTGCCAAGTATGTAGATCAACCCCTAATAATCAATAAAATTTCAAATGCTGCACCTGCAATTTTGGGTGGGTGTGCGGTTGGACTTGGTGTTCATGATGTTTTTATTCAAAAGCATAAACCGCAAGAGCCTAAAAAAAACAGGTTGATTAAGAATGCCGTTGTTTTAGGGACTGTTTCTGCGGCGTCGCTAGTTTCTGCACGAGGATTGACTGTTGGGGGTAAGAAGATTTTTACTGGATTGATTGAAACTGCTTCCAAATCAGATATTTTGAAAGAACAGCAAAATGCAATCGGCAATTTTATAAAAGAATTAAATCCGAAAGATGCAAAGCTTTTAGGTGTATTAAACAAAGCAAAAGAAAAAGCTTTGAGCTTGAAGGAAACTGATTATGTGATGGGAAAACTTGGCAAAGACAAAAATGCACAAGGTTTGTTAGGCGTATTGTTTGGTAAAAAAGAATCTTTGTCATCAGCACAAATTTTTTCTGAGATAGGGAAGTTATCTTTGTTGGGGTTAATTCCTGTCGTGGCAGGTGTAACTGCCGGATGTGCGGTAGACAACGGACCACATAAAAAACATAACAACTCAGATAGAATAAAAGAAGGATTTTATCAATATTTTGCTAACATATTTTTGTGTAATGTTGGGGCGGGGGCTGCTTTATTCGGGTTAGAATCACTTAAAAAACACAATATTATTAAATCAATATCTCCGTCACAAAAATTTGTGGGAATGATTGCAGGTATTATGGCAACAGGTGTTTTTGGCGGTAGTTTTATTGCTAATTATATGAGCAAAAAAGTTATTGATCCGCTTGTACTAAAAAAGAAAGAACAAAATTTAACATTAGAAAAAATCTATGATGAAAGAACTCCTGAAGGTTTGGATATGGCTATGCATATTGATGACGTGGCAACAGCAGGTGTTTTATCCGGTGTAAAGTGGATTGAACCTGTTTTACCTGCATTTTACTTGTTCAGTGGTTATCGTGCGGGCATGGGCTATCGCAACCAACACCATCATCACAAATTTCACAAAGAATGTTGTGGTAAGTAATTTTAAATAATTGATTCAGGAGAACAAATTTTACCTGCTATTGCACTAGCTGCAGCTACCGCAGGACTGGCAAGGTAAACTTCACTTTCAACGTGTCCCATTCTTCCGACAAAGTTTCTGTTAGTGGTAGAAATTGCTCTTTCTCCTGCTGCCAATATTCCACAATGACCGCCTAGACAAGGACCGCAAGTTGGAGTGGATACGGCACCACCGGCTTCAATAATTGATTGAACATATCCTAGTTCAATTGCTTTGAGATAAATTTCTTGTGTGCCGGGGAAAACAATTAATCTTACATCATCATGAACTTTTTTGCCTTTTAATATTTCCGATGCAACCGCAAGGTCGCTTAATCTACCGTTTGTGCAACTTCCAATTACGGCTTGATTGATTTTTATATCTCCAACTTTAGATATAGGATGTGTGTTTTCAGGTAGATGAGGAAATGCAACAGTTGGTTCAATTTCTGAAACATCATATTTTATGATTCTTTCGTATTCAGCATTTTCATCACTTTGATAAAATTTAGGGGTTCTGATACTTCTATTTTTCAAAAATTCTCTTGTTTTTTCATCAGCAGCAATGATTCCATTTTTAGCACCTGCTTCGATAGCCATATTGCATATTGTGAAACGACCGTCCATTTCCATTTCTTCAATAGCAGAGCCGCCAATTTCAAGTGTTTTGTACAATGCACCGTCAACGCCGATATCTCCGATGAGATGTAGAATTAAGTCTTTTGCACTTACCCATTTATTTAGTTTGCCATTAAATTCTACCTTGATAGTTGATGGGACTTTAAACCAAGTTTCACCGCTTGCCATAGCACAAGCTAAATCAGTAGAGCCAACACCTGTTGAAAATGCACCTAACGCACCGTATGTGCAAGTATGAGAATCTGCACCAATAACCAAATCACCTGATGTTACTATACCTTTATCGGGTAAAAGAGCGTGTTCGATTCCCATTCTGCCTACTTCAAAAAAGTGTTGTAGATTTTGTTCTTTAGAAAATTCACGAACCATTTTTACCTGTTCTGCTGATTTAATATCTTTATTTGGCACAAAATGGTCCGGAACAAAGACAACTCTTGTATTATCAAATACTTTATCTACTCCGATTTTGCGAAATTCATTAATTGCAACAGGACCTGTTATGTCATTTGCTAATGTAATATCAACTTTTGCCGTTATTAAATCACCTGCTTTAACTTCATCGAGTCCGGCATGTGCTGCAAAAATTTTTTCAGTAATTGTCATTGGTCTTGTCATTTATTAGTCCTCATAAAGATTTAATTGTTCTAGTTCTTTTCGTTGCATTTCTAATGCATATTCTCTGATTTGCTTAACTTCTTCTGTAACTTGTTTGGTGTTACTTTGAACATTTCCAAGTTGAACAACAGGATTAACTGAATCTATTGCTTTTGGGTTACAACCACAGCACAATAAACATACAAAAATGATTGGTATTATTGCTTTTGCCTGCATTATCTTTTTTTAATCCTTTTACCTTCTACTTCGTGAACATTTTCTATTGAAATAAATGCAGAACTGTCGACATCTTTCACAAGTTGTTTGAGTTTAGTTACTTCAAGTCTGGAAATTACGCAGTAAATAATTCTTTTGGGCTTGCCTGAATAACCGCCTTCGGCATCTATGTACGTCACGCTGGCACCCATTTCTTTTATCATTTTGTCGCCAATTTCTTTTGAAAAATCGGTTACTATTCTTACAGATTTACTTTCGTTTAAACCTTCAAGAACGATATCAATGACTTTGTATGCAATGAAATATGTCAAAATAGAGTACATTGCACGGTCGAAGCCAAATAGAAATCCTGCGGAGAAAAATATAAAAACATTGAATGTCATTATGATTTCGCCAATAGAAAATCCAAGTTTTGGAGCGAGCCTAATTGCTACTATTTCGGTTCCGTCCAACGCTCCGTTGTTACGAAGTATCAAGCCGACACCCAGTCCTAAAACGACACCTCCAAATACTGCTGCTAAAATTAAGTCATCTGTGATTTTGTGGTTATGACATAGTGAAACGAATATTGAAAGCCAGCTTATTCCATAAAATGTGTTAAACACAAATTTTTTGCCAAATTTTTGCAGAGCCAAAAAGATAAAAGGTATATTTAAACAGAAAATAATTGCACCCAAAGAAAATTGCTTAAAAATATAAGCACCCATAATTGAAATGCCGATAATCCCACCATCGATTATTTTATTGGGGACAAGAAAACACTCAAGCCCAACAGCGGCAATGGCTGCACCGATAGTTATAAAAAACAAATTTCTGATAGTATCTTTTAAAACCTTTCGCATAGTTCAATCGTACAACAATGATAATTATTTTTACACCATTTCTTTGAATGAGATTCATGAAATTTTATGGATTTCCACCTCTGCAACTTATACTTTCACCGTGTGAATCCAGCCCGCCAAGTGGAATAAGATTTAGTTTTTTTGCGGCTTTGTTTATTGGATCTAAATAATTTTTATAATTTTCACCGCTGTATGATTGATAATATCCTTCATAATAAACAGCTTTGTTATTTGCTTTTTGTTTAAAAGATTCAAACATATTTTCAAAAAGTGAGTACAAATCTGTATCAGCATCTTTTACAACAGTTCTGCCAGGATGTGCAATTGAAAATACTCCGAAATCTAATGTAGATAATAGTTGTAATGTGTCTTCAAATCCATCAAAAGCATCGGGCATTTGGGTTAAACTAGGGTGTGCTTCTTTAGAAATTTCTAATGCTTGTTTTATAGCATCTTCAACGTGTTCGTCTTTTATGTTAATGATTGCTGACAAGTCCACATCAGCACCATTTTTTTCTTTAATTAAATTTTTCAAATAAACATTTAATGCTAATTTATAATTTTCGCTATAACCTCCGCCCTGTTTAAACATATATTTGTACTTGGTATATGGATGTTCATAGCTTAAATCATCAATGCAGATGTTATTTGTCTGTAAAATTTTCATAATGTCTTTGTTGTTGCGGACGTAGTTTTCAAACAGCAACTTTCCGCCAACATATTTTTTCATTGGTAAGTAAATTTCATCTTGTCCTTTTGTTACCAACTCATGAATAAGTGCTGCTTCTTCTAATGTTAATTTTATTTTGAAACGTTCTAAAATAGGATGAAGTCTATTATTTAACTTATCTATTGTTTCTGTTGCCAGTTTGTATTTCAAATTTCGTTTTGTATCTATAAATTTATTTAATTCCGAATCAAATGGATTTATGCAAAACATGTGGGTATGAATGAGTAATGGTTTTTTAAGATGTCTAAATTGATTTGTAATTGTAGATAATTCAACGCCCAAGACAATTCTAACATTCTTATATTTGAGCGGGTTTTTAGAAAGCTTAATTAAGACCTCTTTTGCACCGTCAATACAGTCATGATCGGTTATTGCAACAACTAAAGCAGGGTTTTGGTGTGTCCTTTCATAATTTTGGTTTGCAAGGTTTGCCGCTTGTTCTAAAAATTCATCCGTCGTTAATCTACCATCGGAATGAATGGTATGAATATGCATGTTTGCTTTAAATTCACCTGATTTTATATAATCATCATTATGGGAATCAACCTCACTCGTATTGAGTCTTCTTCCCGGCATAAAATTTTTTTCTTCAAAAGTTTGGATAATTGATTTTAATTCAAATTCTCCTATTATCGGTCTAAGTATATAATAGTCCGATTCCTTTATACCGCAAGCTTTTGCTAACTGTTTTTTGTATGCAATATCTTGCTTGTATTTTTCACAATCACTTTTAAATTCATTTGTAATTTTTTCGTCTAGCAAATTATTCATACAAATATTATACTCTCTGAATTTTAATTTAGGAAATTGAGTAGCTCCATTGGTTCATTAATTATAACTTTGCCCCCAGCAATTTTAATTTGTTCAGGTGTTCTAAAGCCCCAAGCGACTCCGATAAATTTTAGATTTGCATTTATTGCGGTTTGAACATCAACCTCTGAATCTCCAATGTACAAAGCTTGTTTAGGTGTGATTTTTAATTCGCAAAGAGCTTTTTCTATCCCATCGGTTTCAGGTTTAGGCTTGCAGCTTTTACTTTCTCCAATTGAAACATCAATCAAATCGGGAAAATAATCGTTGCAAAGATTTTTTACCGCACTATCGAACTTATTTGAAACTACTGCTATTTTAATATCTTTATTTTTCAGTTCTCTTAGTAATTTAACAATGTTAGGATATGGCTCAGTTGTTTTATTCATTGTTTTTGAGTAATGTTCTTTAAATATATTCAAACAATTTTCAAATTGGGGGTTGTTTTTGCCGTTGGGGATTGCTCTTTCGATTAATTTCTTCACTCCGTTGCCGACATATGAACGAATTTCTTCTTGTGTTTTTTCTTTATATGCAAATTGTGCTAATGCATAATTTGTACTGTCTTTTAAACCATTGAGCGTGTTAAGAAGTGTTCCGTCTAAATCAAAAATTATCGCTTTAATCATATAAAATCCTTATTTGCTCAAATTCTAACATAATAATATTGAAAATAAAAAAAACTGCCTTTTGGGCAGTCACAAAAAGGTAATGGTGTGAATTAATTACCATTATGTTCGTGTAAAGGAAATTTATTTAGCCGAAAACTTATCCTTCATTCTTAAATACCTTTCACACTGTTGTAGTTTGCTGTAACCAAGCATTGTTCCGAGTATGAAATCTTCTTCGGGGGGCAGTTTATTTAACGAAGAATTAAAACGCTCGACTACTTTTATGCAAACATCACTCCCAAAAAACACGTTGATTTTTGTATCTGTAATTTTGTTGATTAAGTAAGCAATTTTTTCTTTTTTAAGTCTTGATTCGATATATTCTTGAGAAGTTATTTTTTCTGTTGTTAAAATTAATTCTCTTAATCCTTTTTTGTATTCATATATGTGATGATGAAAAACTTTTAAATCTAATTTGGGCAAAGAAACTACACTGCCGCATTCTGCCGTGTGTTTTGCCATTGTTTTATTTATTGCTCCTGAATTAATAATAGTTGAAACTTTCATTCTAACTCCAAATATTAGGCTCGCCTAACTTTATGATAATATAGTAAGGCAAGCCTAACTTTTTGTCAAGAGGTAAGTTAAAACTTTAATTATTCTTGTAATAATAGTATTATTAAGTAGAAAATAGTTGAGAGAGAAAGATGTTTGAAGATTTAAAAAATAGTATAGATTTTTTTCTTAGTAATACGACCAGATTTTCTCGAAAAAATTTTATAGAAAAAAATCCTAAAATAATTGAAAGAACTCAAAGTGAGAATGATTACACCTTTGACATCCTTTCAAGGTATTTGAAACCGACAACAAAACCTAATATTAAGTCTTTGGATATAGGAAGTAAAAATTGGTTTTATGCTAAAGGTGAATATAGATTTTTAAATAATTTTAGTAATGATTTTATTTTGGATGGTGTCGAATTAGATGCTTACCGACTTTATATTAATTTTTATAGCAGATTTGAAACGGCAAAATTTCACATAAAAGAATTAAAAAATACAAATTATATAGCCGGTAATTTGTTAGATATTAATAAAAAATATGATTATATTTTTTGGTTTTTGCCATTTGTGTTTATAGAACCGCTGGTAAAGTGGAAATTACCGAAGAGATATTTTTGTCCCGAAAAACTATTAGAGCATGCATATTCTTTGTTAGAAAAAGCTGGGCAAATGCTGATAATTAATCAAGGAGAATTGGAAGCTGATGAACAGAAAAAGTTGTTAGAAAAACTAAGTATTCCGTACCAGTATTTGGGTGAAATTCAAAGTAGTTATTTTGAATATAAGCATAAAAGATTTGGATTTTTAGTGCAGAAATAAATTAAAAACTAAAATTATTTTAAATAAAAAATAATACCTTCAGAGTCAATACTTTCTTTCATTCCTTCATGTTCAAGTGAATTATAATTCAGCACATCAAACTTATAAGGGGTAGGCAAATCATCTAACTCTGATTGTATCTGGGAAGCGGATAATCCTGATTTGAGCCACACTGCAAAATCGATATCTGAACCGTTATGGTAAGAATTTTTTGTTCTGGAGCCATATATAACAACTTTTTCTATTTCCTTTTTATTTTGAAAATAGTTAAGAATTTCATTTATAGTTTTTGAAGGTAACCCAAATTTACTCATTTATTTTTTTTGTCCAACCTTCAAAGCGGCACAGTTCATTAAAATAATTAGTACTAATTGTGTTTAGTACTGTATTGATTTTATCCGTGTTATATTCGTGAGAGCTTACATTTCTATCTCTTGCCATATCAATCCAAAGTTGACCGTCAGGTATAATATTAGCGGCAAAAGCTTCTTTTATTACATCTCTTGGTGTATATACAAACAAGTCTTTCTCTGCCAAATAATCTTTTAGAACTTTCCATCCAAGTTCAAATGTAACTTCAAATGTTTGTATAAGAGCCATATGGATTAAAATTTTTGTCTTGTTTTTTTTGTATTCAGCTACTGCTTCTTTATATATATTTAATGCTTTTGTAAAATTCTCAATTCTTTGGTTTAGTCTGGACAAAATATATCCCTCAATATTTAATAATATCTTTATATAGATGTTAACACATTATTTTAAATATTAAAAGTTTTATTAGACTGCTTTAGTGCAAAATGTAAAACAATAATCGAGATAAGAATTATGCTTGTTCCAATCAAAAAATGACTTATGTTTATTTTTTCGTGGAAAAGAAATATTGAGAATAAAACAGCAACAGGTATTTTTAAATTGTTCATAATAGCAAGTGTAGAATATTTTACACTAACAGCACCTTTGTTCCATAGCCAAAATCCAATGCCGGTAGGGACTAATCCCAAATAAATTAGTGACAAAATTTGTGGTGTGTTCAATGTGATGTTTGTCATATCAACATTAATTAATGCAAAAGGAAGTACTAATAAACTAGCCCCAAGATAAGCACTACTCATATATTTTATGCCTGTATCATTGATATATTTTTTCCAAAGGACCTGACCTAATGCAAAACTACAATTTGTGGTTTCCATTAATAATACACCTTTGACAATCATATCAAAAGAAAGATTTTGCCAAACGATTATGCCTGCACCAATTACCGACATTAAAATACAAATTATGTAAATAAACCTAAATTTTTCACCAAACAGTATCGACCATAATGCAACGAAAATAGGTGTTGTTGTGGTTAATAAGGCAACCTCATTGCCTTGTAAATAGCTAAAAGCTTTAATAAAGCACAAATACATGACTCCAAATTGAATCATTCCGATAAATATAGCTGCTAAATGTTTTTTTTCTCGAATTTGTTTTACAAAAGGTAAGAAAAATAGCATTGCTAATGTCAATCGGCATAAAGCTACAAACTCGCTTGGTAAAGTGGAGAGTTGAGATTTTATCATCCCAAACGATATAGAAAAACAAATTGTAGCTATAATTAAGTAAATCATAACTATAATTTACAATAAAAATACAATAAACAGCAGATTTTTAGTTAACAAAATAAGCATATAATACAATTAAGAGGAGAGATTATATGCAGTTTAAATATTGTTCGGAATGCGGCGAAAAGTTGATTTTGAAAGAGGCGGGAGATGATGGCTTTGTGCCTTTTTGTAATAGTTGCAATAAGTACTATTTTGATGTATTCCCAAGTTGCGTTATAGTTCTTGTTGCTAATGAATTTGATGAAATTGTTTTGTTGCGACAATTTTATCTTTCTGATAAATATCATACTTTTGTTGCTGGTTATATGTGTGCAGGTGAAAATGCTGAAACTGCTGCTAAAAGAGAAGTCAAAGAAGAAATAGGGCTTGATATAGAATCTTTAGATTTTGCAGGCACATATTGGTTTGAGCAGAAAGGGCTTTTGATGTTAGGATTTATTGCTCGTGTTAAAAAATCTGATTTTGTTTTATCTAAAGAGGTGGACAGTGCAAAATGGGCAAAAGTTGATGAAGTTCCGGCTTTGATTTTTCCCAAAAGTTCAGAAAACGCAGCATATTACATATATGAAAAATTTGTAGAATCTAATTTAAGTAAATAATTGTATTGAAAATTAAATATTATTTTCAAAAGTTTACATAATGTGATTATGGCTTTACAAATATCAGGTAAAAATATATAATGTCAATTATGTTGATTTTAAGAAGTAATATTTTACTAAATAACCGACGTATAGTGGCAACGAAGTGCCATATATTTTGCGTTATTTAATTTTTTTAGCATTTCGTTGCCTAAGTTTATTTAATGTACATGAGAAAACAGGAGAACGAAATGAAGGTTAATATTATTAAGAATGATGGACTGCCCTTACAGAAAAAAGGCATATCTTTTGGTGGAAATCTTAAAATAACAAAGTTATCATCAAGAAATGTTAGTGCCGCATTTGATTTTGTCAAATCAAATTTAAGTTCAAGAGGGGCAAAACAATGTATTTTTGAGTTTATGAATTATGATTGTTTAAATATTCCAAAGACAAATACACTTTTTTTAATTGCGAAAAATAAACAAAATAAAATAACTGCAACAGCCGCAGCAAATATAGTGAATCAATCAGGAATAAAATCGCCTATAATTTGTTGTTTTAAACAAAATAACGAATTAGGGAATAAGGCTCAAGATATTATGGTAAATGCATTGACAAAATATGCAAAATCTAATAAAAGTGAGTTGTATGTCCCATCATGGTGTAATGCTTTAGATGATGCATCCAAAGTAATATATAAAAGACATAATTTAGATGTTGAAATTTAAATAGTTAAAATTATAAAAAAGGCCGGTGTTTTTGAACTGAAACCATAAAACTAGACAAAGTAAAAAAAGTCGGTTTTATGGTTTAGTTCAGATGGCTTTGTGCCTTTTTGTAATAGTTGCAATAAGTACTATTTTGATGTATTTCCAAGCTGCGTTATAGTTCTTGTTGCTAATGAATTTAATGAAATTGTTTTGTTGCGACAATCTTATCTTTCTGATAAATATCATACTTTTGTTGCTGGTTATATGTGTGCAGGTGAAAATGCTGAAACTGCTGCTAAAAGAGAAGTCAAAGAAGAAATAGGGCTT
>JAFQTK010000084.1 GCA_017409065.1 bacterium | reverse complement strand
TACATAACTGTTCCTCATCAAATCGTAGAAAAAAATATGGTAAAAATACCACCACATTTGCCTTTTGAATTGGCTGCATTTGCTGAGCCTTTAGCGAATGTTGTGCATGGTGTGGAAAGGACCGGAATAAAATCAGGTGATGTTGTCGGTATAATCGGCACAGGACCTATTGGGTTAATGTTTGCTCGATTAGCAAAATTGAAGGGGGCTAAAGTCATAGTTGCAGGTAGAAATCCTGAAAAATTGAAATTAGCTATGGACTTTGCGGGAGTGGATGAAATAATTGATTTGAAAAAGTATCCAAACCCTGAAAAAATATTCAAGTCTTTTTCAAGAGAAGGCAAAGGTTTGGATGTTGCTGTTGAATGTGTCGGAGTTCCGGAAATTTGGGAACTTATGCTGCGTTGTGTGAGAAAAGGTGGAACGGTACATTTCTTTGGTGGTTGTAAGTCCGGTTCTAAAGTAGAGTTTGATACGACTCAGTTGCACTATGGCGATTTAAGGATATTAAGTGTTTTTCATCATACTCCAAAATATTTTAGAATGGCATTGGATTTGATAGCGGCGGGACATGTCGATGTAAAAAAACTTATAGGTAAAACTTTGCCGTTGGAAAAAACACAAGAAGCATTGGAAATACATGAAAAAGGTGAGGCTATAAAAGTATTAATTAAGCCTTGGCTGTAATTTTTTCTATCATTTCTTTTGCTTGGTTGCGAGTAGTTTCATCTAAAGCTAAAATTTCATCCAAAGATGCATTTTGTATTGGAATATGTTCACTAAGAAGTGTTTCGACGATTTCTGTAATGTGTGATAATTTTATTTTATCTTCAAGAAATGCCATTACGGCTTCTTCATTTGCAGCATTAAGAACCGTTGGATATGTGCATCCCTTTTTACCTGCATTGTAGGCTAATTCTAAAGCTTTAAATTTTATAAAGTCAGGTTCTTCAAATGTTAATTTTGCAGCTTGTACAAAATTAAAACTGTTTGTTTCAATACCTTCAATTCTATTCGGATATGTAAGTGCATATTGGATTGGAATATGCATACTTGGGATTCCTAATTGAGCAATCACACTGCCGTCAGTATGTTCAATCGCACTATGTATAATGCTTTGAGGGTGAATAACAACTTCAATATTATCGTAATCCATGTTGAATAAATGGTGAGCCTCAATAACCTCTAAACCTTTGTTCATAAGCGTTGCTGAGTCAATTGTTATTTTTTTACCCATGTTCCAACGAGGATGTTTCAAGGCTTCTTTAGCCGTAGTGTTGTGCATCTCGTCAATTGTTTTGTTAAGAAATGGACCGCCGGAAGCCGTTAGAATAAGTTTTTTAGGTGTTTGTGCTGAGTTCGCATTTAGACATTGGAAAATAGCACTATGTTCACTATCAACAGGCAGAATTTTTACATTATGTTCTTTTGCCAGCCTCATTATTATATCGCCTGCCATCACAAGAGTTTCTTTGTTTGCAAGTGCAATATCTTTGCCTGATTTTATTGCAGCAATAGTAGGCTTTAGCCCGATTTTACCGGACACCGCAACGAGTACAAGGTCAATTTCTTTATCAGTTGCAAGTGTTTCTAACCCATTTGTGCCGTAATAGAAATCAATATGTGGAAATTCTTTTTTAAGTTCAATCGCATCAGTTTCTTTTGTTACAGATACTTTAATCGGAGATACCAACTTTATTTGTTTTTTGAGCAACTCAATATTTTGACCTGCGGCAAGCGAAACAATTTCTATCTCATCTTTAATTTTCTCTATAACTTCCAGTGCTTGGGTACCAATTGAACCCGTAGAACCAAGTAATGCAATTTTTTTCATAGCTGTATTATAGCTCAAAGTTTTTTTCTCTACAATAAATTAACCAATCTAAACATATTTGCCGTCTTGTAAATAAGATGTTATATTGTAAAAATGCTAATAAAAGATTGGAGTTTGATATGCTTTCACTGGATAAAATAAAAGATGCCGAAAAAGTTTTGAGTAGTGCGGTTAGAAAAACTGATTTAATTTACGCTTCAACATTGTCTAAAGATTCAAAAGTTTATTTGAAGGCGGAAAATTTACAAACAACAGGTTCATTTAAGTTGAGAGGTGCGTATTACAAGATTTCTCAGCTATCAGAAGAACAAAAGAAAAAAGGTATTATAGCTTGTTCCGCAGGTAACCATGCACAAGGTGTTGCGTTGGCAGCTCAAAAAAATAATATTAAGTCTACAATTTTTATCCCTAGTACTGCACCTATTTCCAAAATAGAGGCAACAAGAAAATTCGGTTCTGAAATTCGTTTGGTAGATGGTGTTTATGATGATGCGTTCAATGAAGCTGTTAAATACCAAAAAGAAACCGGAGCTGAATTTATTCATCCTTTTGATGATGAAGATGTTATTGCGGGTCAAGGTACAATTGCACTTGAAATTCTTGAGCAAATTGATGATTTGGATGCGGTTATCGTTCCGATTGGTGGCGGTGGACTAATTTCAGGGATTGCTTATACGATAAAAACTTTGAAGCCTGAATGCAAAGTCTATGGTGTTCAGGCTAAAGGTGCAGGTAGTATGTATCACTCAATTGCAATCAGCGAAAGAAAAGAATTGCCAAAAGTATCAACTTTTGCAGATGGTACTGCTGTTAAAATGCCTGGAGAACATACTTTTGATTATTGTCAAAAATATGTTGATGAAATAGTTCTTGTTAGCGATGATGAAGTTGCAACTGCAATTTTGGCGTTGATGGAAGGTCAAAAACTTGTTGCTGAGGGAGCCGGTGCATTGAGTGTTGCTGCGGCTATATTTAATAAAGTACCTATTGCAGGTAAGAAGGTGGTATGTGTTGTATCAGGCGGGAATATTGACGTTAATATCTTGTCTAAAGTTATAAATAGAGGTCTATTAAAGGCAGGTAGACTTTCTGATATTACAATTGAACTTTTAGATAAGCCCGGACAATTGAAAGAAGTTTCTCAAATTATAGCTGAACATGGTGCCAATGTTATTCGAGTAAGGCACAATCAAGGCGGTGAAAATACTGATATTAATGATTGTTTCTTGAAAATTTCGATGGAAACAAAAAATCTTAGACACTTCTGTGAAATTAAAAAAGCACTTCAAAACGCAGGCTATAAAGTAATGTCGGAATATAATAGAGAAGAACCGAAGGAGTAAAATAATGAGTACAATAATATTGACACAAAACGCACCGGCTCCGATTGGACCGTATTCACAAGCTTATATGGTTGGAAATACGTTGTATTGCTCAGGGCAGATTGCACTTGACGCTAAAACAGGCGAATTTTTAAACGGAACTATCGAGGAACAAACTCATAAATGTTGCCAAAATATTTCAGAAGTTCTTAAAGCAGCTGGGTTAGGTTTTGAAAATGTTGTTAAAACTACTTGCTTTTTAGCAAATATGAGCGATTTTGCTGCATTTAATTCAGTTTATGGTGAGTATTTTGTATCAAAACCTGCACGTTCATGTGTGGCTGTAAAAGAATTGCCAAAAGGCGGTTTGGTTGAGATTGAAATTATTGCAGTAAAATAAGGAGGTTAATGTGGCTAAAATGCTTGATTTGCTAGGGGGGGGGGCTGTTAGAAGACATTTAAAACCTTCTAAAGTTTTCCAAAAGTCAAAAAAAATTACAAAAAGGTTTCTTGCTTTTTCTATTGCCGAAGCATTGATTACTTTGGCGATAGTCGGTATAGCATTGGGAAGTGCTGCTCCGTTAGTCAGTAAAACAATGAAACATAATGTTGGAACTGATATTCAAATTCAACTTTTGCAACGTCAAATTGAAGAGTTAAAAAATGAACAAAAAGATTCTGTTGTCTTTTTTGCTTCAAATAGTTGTCCGCCGGGTTGGGCAAAATTGACAGGTTTTGATGGGCATTATTTAAGGATTCAAAGTTCAGGTGAAACAGTTGGTTCAGTGAAAGAGCAAATGGTACATAAACATAAACATGTTTCACCGTATATGACATCTAATGCCTACAATACTGCAAACTATATGAGATATGGTCCGTTTAGGGTTGAAATGACAGACTATGGGACAGCAGGTATTTTGGGCTTGAATCAAAATGCAGTTGGAGATAGAGTTTATCCAAAAGCACAAAACTTAGTTAACGTAAGTGGTGCTTTTGTGTCAGGTATTTATAACTTAAACAATACAAATTATGCATATTCACTATATGGACTCACATCCCCTGGGGTGTTTGCTTATAGTTGGTTTACTTATACAAGTGATGCGGTTAATAGGACTGAATCTTTAGTTTTTACTCCTGATACAGTTGGTTTGTCTACAAAAGATGTTACGGTTTGTCCAAATAGGGATGAGGGAGATGCTGTTTGTAAGCCAACAGGAAATCCGTACGGTGTTCCTTATTTGGCAGATATGCCACTCGTAGGAAATGAAAATAGACCCAATTCACTGGTATTGACGGCTTGTGTTAAAGGGTATAAAACTTGTAATATGGCAAGTGGCAAGTTGAGTTGCTCTAACTAAAAACAATTACACTTGCAAAAAATCATCTTATCTGTTAGGATGAAAAAAAAGGAAGAAAAATGTCAATTTTGAGAAATATTATTAATCTACATCATCACATCCATAATCTCCCGAAGAGGTTGTGGAATTAGTGATTCGCAGATTATAATATAAATCACAATTCTTTATATAAAACACCTCTTCGGGACACTGCGAGAGGTGTTTTTAGTTATAAAAAAGAATTGGAGAATTTATCATGACATTAGTAAACGTAATATCAGCATTAGGAAACAACAATAGTATTTATCCTCTATTGGTTAGAGATTGTGGAATCGAAAACGTTGCAAAGGTTGCAATGACTTATAATCAAAACGTTAAGGATTCAAAATTTATTGCTAAACAAGCAACAAGAGAACGTATTATCGATGAATACGGAACTTCTGCGGTTTGGTTAGGCGGAATACCTGCATTGTCATGGGTATCAGATAAAGCAATCAAAAAAAGCGGACTTTGTCCCAACGTTAACATCAAGTTGTTTAAGGAATCTGCTGCTCAAGGTATAAATGCAAATATTGAAAAATTTAAAAATATTGCTCCAGAAGAAGTAAAAAGTCTAATTAACATAAAAAATAACAAAAAAGCTTTTCAGATGGCTCAAGTTAATAAATTTTTGGCAACAACTCTTATTCCAATCGGGTTGATGGGCTATATTCTGCCAAAGATGAACTTTAGATATACTGCTAAAATAATCGAACAAGCTAAACAAGATAAAAATTTTACGCCGAATTTTGGACAAGCAAAAATTGAAACTAATATTTTAAAATTGATGGAACAAGTAAAAAAAGAAAAGAAAAACAATAGTAATAATATTAGTTTTAAAGGTATTGAAAGTTTGGCTAATCTTTCAACGTTGCAAAAAATGATGATTCTTGATGGTGGTTTAACAGTCGGAAGGGTTGCGACCGCAAGAAATAAAGATGAAAAAGCTGAAATGGCTTTCAAAATGGCGGGCATGTGCTATTTAAACTATGTTGCACCAAAAAGTATTGATAAATTTTTGAACAAGGTCACTAAAAAAACATTTGGTATCAATACTGAATTAGATCCTAAATTTTTGAATGATAAACAGTTTTTGGCAGATGTAAAATCGTCAAATCTTAATTTGCCTAAAGGAACTTCGGAAAAAGAACTTATTAATTTTGTTGATACAAATTCAAATTCTATATTTACGAAGTTAGCCCAAAAGGCTAATATTGTTACTTTCTTGAAATCAGGTGTGCGTGACCCTCGGGAATATGTTGAAACTGAGAAATTGAAAGAATTAAAATCAGCAATAGAAGAGTTTTCAAAAGATGCAATAAAATCAGGTAATGTTGAAAAATTTGCCAAAAAAGCACTCTATGCAAAAAGTTTTAATATTCTTGCAAATGTAGGAATTAGTAGTGCATTGTTGGCTGTTGCGTTACCAAAAATGCAATTTATCTTTAGAAAAGCTCTGACCGGATCTGATTTAGAGCCGGGAATTAAAGTCTAATTTACTTTTTTGCTAAAAATTTAAATAATTTATTTTTCATACCATTGAAAACAGGGTGCATGTAGTAATCGTAGCCCTGTTTTTCGGCTTCAAGACTTTTTAATTGAGAATGAATGTCTTGCATGAATTTCTGTTCAAGTTTTCTAGCCTTTTTTTGCAATGCAAAATAGCTGTTAGTTGTATCTGTTCGGCTTATTTTTAGTGTCATTATTTGTTCCTAGCTATTTCATGGGTGTTTTTCTATTATACCTCAAAAAATAAAACAGCAATAGTTATTTTTTTTGAAGTTTTTCCCTCAAGTCGGCTAATTCCAGTCGAACTTGTCTGCTTAGTTCGTCATATTCTTTCTTTTTGTTGCTTTCTTTCATCCAACTTTCAAACATTTCTATAAAATCATCACCGGATATGATTTTTACGGGTTCATTCAGGAATTTTTCGGTATATTTTTCAATAAATGGTTGGCTGAATTTAGCAAGCAGGTCCGAAATTTTCATTGCAGTATCTGAATAAAGTTCAATGTCTTTTTTTATGTCAGTTTTGTATAATTCAAAAAACTGTCCGTTTGGTAGTACAGACAAGTATTTTGTTTTTGAACCAAGTCCATATTGTGTAACTGCATTATATATTTTTTTAGTATTTGCTTCTAAGTCACCGGAAACTCCGTCGGTGTGACAGCCAAACATTTTTTCTTCAATGCTGTATCCGCCGTATGTTACGACAAGTGAACTTACCAGTGATTCTACGGTGTATCTGCCTATGTTGTCAGATGAAGGCTTTTTAATCGTCATACCGGCTGCTGTTCCTCGAGGTTCATTTACAATCATATCCAAAACTGATACCGGTTTTTTCGCTAAAGTTTGTTCATTTTCAAAAATTTTATCCATTAAAACCAGATTGACTGCGTGACCTGCTTCATGGGCAATTGTTGTTTTTTGTTCGTATTCAGTAATTTCAGAATCATTTTTTATCCCGACCATACTTTCGAGTTTTGCGTTGCGAATATCGTCTTGTGTAATATAATCGACTTGTCTGCCTAAATAAAGCGTTTTTCTGTAAGCTCTTTTTATCAGGTCTGCAAGTTCAGCCCCTGAAAATCCTGATGTAGAGTGTGCAAGTTCTCTTAGAAATTTTTCTTTTGTTGCTTCATCTTTGAACGGTTTGTCTTTTGCATGAATGCTCAGAATTTCATAGCGAGCTTTTTCGCTGAGTCTTGGGTCGTCAATTTTAAATTCAAAATCAATTCTTCCTTTTCTAAAGGCACTATCAAGCATGTCTTTTCTATTTGTGGCTAACAATGTGATTATTTTAATATCACTTTCTTCTTTAGATTTGACTCCATCCATTTCAGAGAGTAGTGCGTTTAGAGTGTTGTCACGTTCAGAGTTAGAACTTTCGCCCCTTTTTCCGCCAACAGCATCAACTTCATCAATAAAAACTATTGCTGTTTTTGAAGGATGTTCTTTTGCTAGTTCTCGAGCCGCTGCATAAAGTTTGCGAACATTTGCAGGTCCTGCTCCAACGTAGACTTCTGCAAAACTGCTTCCTTCGGTAGAAACAAACGGTACTTCGGCTTCACCGGCAATTGCTGTTGCCAGTAGAGATTTTCCTGTGCCTGGTGGTCCATAGAGAATTACACCGCTTGGTTTATCTGCATTTTTAACTTTTGGGTTTTTAAGAATTGCTAACAGTTCGTTTTCAATCTGGTTTTTTACGTTGAAAAGTCCACCAACGTCTGCAAATTTAGTCTTTACTTCTTTGTAAATTCTGTAATTTTCTGTGTTGCCGTATTTTGAATCGGAAGCAGCACGTTGAGTTCTGTTATTTCTTGGAGTTCCTTCTATTGAATCAATATATTTACTTGCTATG
>JAFQTK010000083.1 GCA_017409065.1 bacterium | reverse complement strand
TTTTCTCCTTATTAAACTAAAAACTATATTTTGTATATCTATAACTTCGGCAAAAAAAAAACAACTTTAGAAGAATCGGAAAAAATATCGAAATTATTTACAAATATTTACAAATGCAGCTTAAAACGCCTGCAAATAGGCGCATTTTAAATCCGAAAAACAGGGGAACAAAATCGAGGCATAAAAAATATTTTGTCATCCTGCGAAATCCCGAACGGACGAAGTCCGGAGAGCGAAGGAATTGAGCCGACTGGCACGAAGTGCAAAGGCGAAACTTCGTGAGCGATGAGGAATTTCAAGATGAACCCTTTAGGGTGAAGAATCATGCCGCCGTAAGCTTTCAGCCCACGAGATTCTTCGGGGTTCGATTCCTCACCCCTCAGAATGACGATGAGGTGGAAAAGCGGCGATGCCGCCGTCATCCTGAGGCAAAGCCGAAGGATCTCATGGGGCAAAGTCTAAGCTCGTGGAGATTCTTCGCTACGCTCAGAATGACGAGGAAGTTAAAAAGCCGCCACTGCGGCTCAGAATGACGATTTGGTTGTATTTAAAAAGGGTGCAATTTATTGCACCCTACGAACTACAAACTTAAAACTCCCGTTAGTAATGGCGGGAGTTTTTATTTTATTTATAATCCATTTTGCCCGTTTTTAATACATAGTTTGTACAGTATGCATCCCAAGGTATTGAGCTAGTATAACTCGACCAATTTTTACAGCCATAACCTAAACCATATCGTAAATCATATGCTAATCCTCCAGGAATTATGACAGAGGATGTATTTTCAAAAATTTTGTTGTGGAGGTTGCCGCCTTCGACGACATAAACCTTTTTGAATCCAAACTTCCATATATCTTTATTGACTCTGTTTGGTCCTTGGTTTCCATTAGTATCAACTGCAATAATTGAGTGGTAATTACCTCCCATTCCGTATATAACCATTCCGTCCTCTGTGCTTATGCATTTGCCACTGTATCTGGGTAATATTTCACTACAATCTTCATGGAGTTTCCCTTTAATTTGTTCAGCTAAAATATCAATTGCTTCGTTTGTAAAGTTGTAGCTTTCCCCTTGTCCATTATCTGCTGTTCGTGTTTCTACAAATCCGCTACAAACATAGTCATCGCCACAGCCTGCAGCAACAGGAATCATTTGCACTGCGTTAGATATTACAGTATAAGCCTTTTTTAGTCTGGCAACATGTTCTCTGTTTTTTGAGTCATGAGTTAAATTAGGAATAGTTATTGCAGCTACAACTCCTATGATAGATAATGTAATCAAAGTTTCAGCAAGAGTAAAAGCTTTTTGTTTTAAGTCTTTTTTAGGTAATAATTCTTTTTCTAACGGAACTGAAAACGCTGTTTTGGTTTCTGAAACAATGTACGAGTCAAATTTCATAAAATCACCTCTTAATAATCTTATACTAACTTTATACCCAACTTTAAGAAAAAATAACCTATTTATAGATGAAATAAAATAAAAATTTACAATTTTGATTTAAAAAATTCTTCTAAAAGATTTAGCCTGATGACTAGTGTTTCACTGTCCAAGTGGTGTATAAAATCTATTTAAAATTTGAAATAAACTTTTGTGTATGAATAGAATTTTTTTCAAAATTGTGGTAATTGTATTGCTGCTGTTGCCTTTGCCTGTTTTTGCAAAGGGTGATTTGATATGGGAATTAGAAGAGGATAATTTTTTAGAAAATATTGATTCATTAGATTCTCCAATTAATTTAGAGAAAAAAGACTTTTTAGAGGGGGAAATTAGAAAAATTTTAGATATAGATGTAACTTATGCAAATTTGGCTGATTGTATATTAACTGCGGCAAAAAATAGTTATGATTTACAGATAAGTTATCACGAAAAAAGGTCTGTGGATTGGGAGTTTTGGGCAAAAAGTGCCGAGCTTTTACCAAATTTTAGTTATACCTTTGATATTGCTGATTTGAGAGGGGAGTTTTTGGTCGGAGGTGTTGTACCGATAAGAGTACATGAAACTGTTATTCAAAGTTCTTTTGATTTGATTTGGGATATAACGAATCAGGGCAAAACAATTTTTGAAATGGCTGCTATTAAAAATGCGGTTAAGTCAGCGACGTACGATTTGGAATATACTTTGGATGAGGTTTTATTGAATACTGCCCTTAATTATTATGATTTGCTTGGCAAAAAACTTGAAATTGATGTTTATAGAGTTAATTTAAAGGATAGAGAAGAACAATTAAAAATGATTGAAGCTAAATATCAAATAGGACTGAGTTCCAAGTTTGATATTTATCGTGCCGAAGCTGAAGCTGCAAAGGCACGGCAAGAGTATATTACACTTTTTAATAGTTTAAGGTATTCTCAAGCCAGATTGGCAAATATTATGGGGATAGATGTTGTTACTACTGTTTATCCGATTGAACAAACTATTCGTGTTCAAAATATTATTGATAAGGATTATGATGTGGATGATTTGTACAAAATTGCAATTAAGGAACGAGATGATTTAAATAGTATGAGAAAAAATATTAAAGCGATGGAAATTCGTCAAAATGAGGTCTATGCTGATTTTATTCCGAAAATTGCTATTATGGCTTCACACCAACAGGTTGGGACTGTACGTTTAGGGCTTCGCACTAATGAGTCTTTAACTTTAGAGGTTACAACTCCGTTGGGCAGAAATTTGGGAGTAAATACTTTTACGAGAGCTAAAATGGAGTTAGAAAAAATAAAAGCTGAAAAGTTGAGGCTTAAAAAAATGGAAAGGCAGGTAAAGGAAGATATCATAAACTCTTATTATGATTCTAAAACCCAGTTAGAAAAAATCGAGGCGGCAAAGAAGGAAGTCGTTGCCGCTGAGGAAAGTTTGAAAATATCTTTGGTAAGAATGGATATTGGCGAAGCTACATTTTTAGATGTGTTGCAGGCACAGCAGGCAAAAACTGAAGCTAGGCAAGTGTTAATTCAACATATTGTAAACTACAACAAATCCCAAATACAGATGTTGTTCAATATAGGATTAATTACAAAATGTGCGGTATTAACAAATTATAGAACACCTGATGAGGGTTAAATTTTTCCAACTTGATTTCTACCGTTTTCTTTTGCTTTGTATAAACCTTGGTCTGCGTATTCTATTAATTCCTGAGAGGTTGAGCCATTATCAGGGTATGTAGACACACCCAAGCTAATAGTAACATGTTCTTTTTGATTATTAGCTAAATCAAAGATTCTTCCTGCAACTTCATCACACAATTTTTGAGCAGTAATAAAAGCTTCTTCTGTCTTGGTATTAGAAAGTATTACAGCCATTTCTTCTCCACCATATCTGCAAACTATATCAGTGGAACGAACATTTTTCTTAAGAGTTTGAGCTACTTGTTTAAGAACGGCATCTCCGGATTGGTGTCCGAATTTATCATTAAACTTTTTGAAAAAGTCTATATCTATAAGAATTAATGAAAAATGCGAGTTATACCTTTTTGCCGTTTCTATATTTAGAATCATTTGTTCTTGAAAATATCTGTGATTATATAGTTCAGTTAATCCGTCAGTCGTTGCCAATTTATATGTATGTTCAAAGTCTTGAGATTTTCTAAAATATTTAACAAGATAAACCCCGATGAAAGTGAATAGTGCCGATGACAATGGCAAAGTCATATTTACCCATAGATTATAATCTCTCATAACCCATGTTGAAAAAATTACATACAATATGCCTAGCATTATGCTAGTTAGAGATGCTGCAACCGTAGATGCAAAACTCAAAACTATAAATCCAATTATCAAACTTATTGTCAAGGTTATTAATAAGTCGACTGCTGCCGGTACTCGTTTGATGAAATTGTTATCGATTAGGTTGTTGATAAATGTTGTATGAAGCTCAACTCCGGGCATGTTTCTTTCCGTTGGGGTTGATTTAATATCGTACATTGAAGTAGCACTTACTCCAATATAAACAATTTTATCTTTAAAGAAATCTTTTGCTAATTCATCATTATTTTCCAGTTTTTCACCGTAAGTTAATTTTTCCAATTTCCAAATAGGGATATATTTGAAGGAATTGGGATTGTATTCTCCGCTTGCTCCATACCAATTTAATATTGCAGAACCTGTATAATCAAGCGGAATTTTTCTTGAGCCGAGAATTAAGTTCTTATTTTTGTCTATAAATATATTTTTAGAGTCAATATTTTCTGTTTTTTTCAAATAATCTAAGCCGACTTTTAGTGCCAAATGTGGGTAAAAATCGTTTTTGTAGGTAACAAACGGGCTTATTTTTCTTGCTATTCCATCGTCTGCTCTCACGAGATTGATATGTCCTATATTGGCTGTTGCATCAATAATTTCATCAATAATTCGTCTGCAATTAGAGTAAGTTAAAGTTTGATTTTTGAAATTTATTTTTGATTCGTTTTTAATGTTAACTTTAAGTTTATTTGGTAAAGGTTGAGCTTTTCTAATTTGTTCATCTAAAGAATCAAAATTAATTGCGGTGTATAAATTGGAATTATTTTTAAATTCTTTAGCCAACCTAATATCCGCCTCTTTAGAACTTTTCATTGAATTTACGAACATTAAGTCAAAAGCTATGGCAGCTGGTTGTTGCTTTTCTATAAATGCGGAAATATCAGCATAAACACTTCTTGGCATCGGCCATTCGCCATATTTTTCTGCTAAATATTCGTGACTTTCGTTATCCACCGTTAAAATTACAATATTCTTGTTAACTTGCTTCGTATTAGCAATGTTTTTTTGTCGGAGGTCAAAAGTTTTGTTCTCCATAACTTCAAAAAATGCGGTAGTGTTTGTAACCTTAAATAGCCATAAAAGAAGGCATACTCCTAATATAACCCCAATTGCATACAAAAAATACTTCAGCATAACTCGTTTGTTATATTCTTTTTTTGATATCATTCCAACCCCACAAAATTTATATTAGATTAATTTTTTAGTATATTCCTCGTGGCATACACCGCCGCCACAAACAGTTTCTACAACTTTAAGCAAAAACTCTCGAGGTGCATCCATTTGATTTATGTAAAATTCTCTATTTCCCAAGTGTTTAATTTTAATGATAGCATTTTGAGTTTTGTCTGCAGGAATAAATAACGAAGCAATTTCTGCATCTAATAATGCTTGCATTTCGTTTTCAGGATTTTTTTTGATTATTTCAGAATAAATTCCATTTAACGCCATTATTCTTCCGGTTATGATTGGGGTTTCAGATTCTCTGTAAAGAGCTTGAGGCTTATTGTTGCAACGAGTAGTAAAACTCATTGCATGCCACAATATGTTCAGCATAGCTACTGTCTTTGATAAATCCACTTCGTGATAAATATTTTGAGTAGCAATACCTCTTGATGCAAAAGACTGCTTTAGAAAATCAACTGTTGCTTCCATATTATCAACCATTTTCAAAAAGGTTTCAGATGTGTTTAGAGTCGAATGCTGGTACTCTAAAAACTGTTTATACATATGAGAAGATACAAGATTAATTCTCTCTTGTATTACAGAAGACTTTCTTATAGAAGACTCCAAATTATCAAAACTATTTATATTATTATTCAAGGTAATTTACCTATTCTCGAGATTATAGTTATATTGTATGACAAACTTATTTTGCCTACAAATATTGTACCATTTTTTTTTACAATATAAAATACTTTTTGTTTATTTTGAACTTGAATGATGATTAATTTAGCTTAATCTACTTCAAACGGTTGATTTTTTGCGAAAAAACGACTTTTTTTGACTTTTTTGCCGACAACATTATGTATAATATAGATAGTAATAGGAAACAGGTTAGAATAATGACTTTATACGGTGGTATTCAGTTTAAAGACACAGGTATTGCTGCAAACTTGCGGACAATGCACCTTGATTCTGAGTTAATGGGTATCATAAATGACAACATTAACGGCTTTGATAAAATCGGTTATCAACGCAAAGAAGCTGTTGTTTCTTCGTTCAGTTCTATTATCGGTGTGCATGCATTATCCATAAGCAAGGATGATACTGTTGGGCGACTTGATATGACTCAAAACCCTTTGGATTTGGCTTTGTCAGAAAAAGGTTATTTTCAGGTCGAAGGTCCTGAGGGTGTAAAGGCTGTTCGTGACGGCAGATTTAAACTTGATGTCGATGGAAATCTTTTAACCCTTGATGGCTCCAGAGTTCTTGCAAATAACGGTATGCCTATTGTATTCCCTTTCGCACCGAGAAAACTTGAGGATATTAAGGTTAATAAAAATGGGGATATTCGAGTTTTTAATGATAAAACGTATAAGCTTGAATATGTAGCAACTCTTTCTGTCGTAACAGATAAAGGGTTGGCGGTAGTAGAGCCCGGAGTTATTCAAGGGTACAATGAAGCTTCTAACATAAATTTTAACTCGGAAGTTCTTGAGCTTGTCGGCATAAGACGAAATTTTGAGGCAAACCGTAAAATGTTTATTTTACAAAACAGTAATCTTAGAAAAGCGATACAAGAGTTAGGTTCAGCATCATAAGGATTAGCAGATGTATAATTTACAAGGTATTCTTAGAAAAAATATTGTGAACGCAAATATGCAATTTGAAAAATTGGGTTATGTTTCTACGAACATAACAAATTACAGTACAAATGCATATAAACCCGTTCGCTTTGAACAAATGCTTAGTGAAGACGGTTATCTTACAGGTGAATTGAGAACTGATTTTGATCAAGGTTCTATAAGGTTAACCCAAAAAACTTTCGATATAGCTATTGATGGGGTTGGTTTTATTCCCGTAACCTCTGAAAATGGTGAGGTTACTTATACTCGTGATGGCTCGTTAAAGGTTGATGAAGACGGGTATTTGGTTACAAATGACGGGCATGTTGTTGGTGATGGTATTAGAATCCCTATGAACTACTATCGAATTTTTATACAGAAAGACGGTACAGTTCAAACTATGCCTGAAAATGGGGCACCACTTGAAAATATTGGAAAAATTCCAATTGTAACTTTTCAAAATCCCGAAGGCTTGAAGCTATCGAATGGTAACAAATTTATTGCGACACAAGAATCAGGCGAGCCTGTTTTGATTAAATCTCATGAATCCATTAAACAAGGTTTCTTAGAAATGTCCGGAACTAATGTTTATAATAGTGTTAATGATGTTTTAAGGCTTAACGCTTCAATGATAGCGTCGACAAAATTGATGAAAGTTATTGATGATATGTATTACAAAGCGATAAACTTGACTGAATAATTTATGGGGAGCTAAAAAATGTACACACCTTCTGATAGTATGGGTAAAGTGAATTTGTTATTAGACTTGGCGGCACAAAGACAGCGTGCGTTAGGGTCGAATATTGCAAACATTGATACCCCCGGATATAGAAGAAAAGATATTGAATTTGGTCAATATTTGGGGCATATGAATAGCCCATTGGAAACGGAATTGTCTATTAAATTAGGACCAAGTGCCGTTATTGAGTCGATTGGTGCGACGGATATTGATGCTGCATATGAATTGGCTGAAATGCAGAAAAACTCATTAATTTATACAATTGCTACAAGAAGAATGTCTAATATTGTGACAGAAATGAAAACTGTTATTAACGTTGGTAAATAGTTATATTTGATTTATTAAATGGCAAGAAGCTTTATGAGAATCCGAGTATTCACATAAGTTTGGGTGTTTAGTTTTGCATATTTCTTGGACAAATTTGCATCGGCTTGCAAAGAAACAACCGTTTGGCAAGTTTTTGACTGAGGGTAATTCACCTTCAAGCGGTTCATAAGTTTTATGGTTGGTCGGATTTATTTGAGGCACAGCTGATAACAAAGCTTTTGTGTAAGGATGTAATGGGTCGCTAAATAATTTATTTTTGGTTGTTAATTCAATAATTTCTCCCAAATACATTACAGCAACTCTATCTGAGATGTGTTTTACTACGCTCAAATCGTGGGAAATAAATATTATGGTAAGATTAAGCTTTTCTTTTAGTTCTAATAAAAGATTAATTATTTGTGCTTGAATACTTACGTCCAAGGCACTTACCGGCTCATCTGCGACTATGACTTTGGGGTTAAGAATCAAAGCTCTTGCGATTGCTATTCTTTGTCTTTGACCGCCTGAAAATTCGTGTGGAAATTTTGAAATTGCAGATTCATCTAAACCTACTAAATTCAAAACGTTCAGTACTTTTTTCTTTATTTCATTTTTGTTTTTTATTCCGTTTACAATAAGAGGTTCTTTAAGAATTTCAAAAATATTCATTCTTGGGTTAAGACTGGAAAATGGATTTTGAAAAATAAGTTGGCAATTTTTTCTAAAGTCTTTTTTTTCGGTTTTAGAAAAAGAGTCAATATTTTTGGAATTGAAAATAATAGTTCCTGAATTTTTTTCTTCTAAATTAAGGATACTTCTTGCCAATGTTGATTTCCCGCAACCTGACTCACCAACTATGGAGAGGATTTCATTCTTGTAAATATCAAGGTTTACACCATTTACAGCATGAATAAAGCCCTTTTCGTTTGAAAAAAAACTCTCTCCGATTGGGAATTTAACATATAAGTCTTTTATCTCAAAAATTTTTTCCATTGAAATATTATAAATCTTTTAAATCTTAATTGTTATGCACAGATGTTCAATATTATTTTACAATCTTTTTTAAGCCTAATGGTTTATCAACATTGCGTCCTAGTTTTGTTGCTGTTTCAAACGCAAGTACTTGGAATGTAATTACAGTTGCAAAAACATTGAATATATTATTTTTTGTGTCTATTTTTATGTTCATTGCTTTGCTGTTTATTGAATCTTCGTTACTAATAGTTATTAGTTCCGGAGTGTAATCTTCAAAAATTTTGCTTAAAATTAACTCCATACTTTCTTTTGTATCCTCAACAACGATTGCAATTAAGACAGGCTTGTTATTCAAAACTGCAACGTGACCGTGCAAAAATTCACCTTGGGGATATGCATTAGCATCTAAATAAGACGTTTCTTTAATTTTTAATGCCCCTTCTTTGGCTATGGAGTAGTAATATTTTGAACCGATAATTATTGCATTTTGTGCTTTTGATAATTTGTCAGCCGCAACTTTTATTTGTTCAATATTTTTCAAAAATTTATCAATAAAATTAGGAAGTTGTTTTATTTCATTGATTTCCGTAGTTATATTATGTCCTTTGGTTTTTAAAAATTCCAACATTAATAAATATAAGCAAAATAGCTGTGCTGTGAGTGCTTTTGTTGACGCAATACTTTTTTCTTCCCCTGCATCTGAAAGAATTTTATAATCACATAAATTCCATAAAGAAGAATCAATGCAATTTGTTATACAAAGTGTTTGTCCGCCTTTAGCCTTGACTCTTTTTAGTGCTTCAACGGTGTCAAAAGTTTCACCTGATTGAGAGATAAAGATATAAAGCGTATTTTGGTCTATGAAAATATTTTTTGCGATATAAAATTCACTTGCATATTCGTAACTTGCTTTGATATTTGCAAATTCTCTGAATATTTTAGCTACCATTCCTGAACAATGGTATGATGAGCCACTGGCTATAAATTTAAGTTTTTTTATTCCCTCGGGAAGTTTGAATGAAATATTATTTTCAGGTGTAATATATTGATTTATCAGATTTTGCAAAACTTCAGGTTGTTGCAAAATTTCTTTTTCCATTTCATATGCCATAAATGCCTCACTTTTTTATTTTAAAGTAATTAATTTTTTTTTAAAAAGTCAAGTTGTTAAAACATATTGATTTTATGGTAGAATTTTGGTAAATCGTTATGGAAATTTAATATTTGACAAGGATTTAATTTATGAAGCGAGTTATTACATATGGAACTTTTGATGTTCTTCATTATGGTCATATAAATTTGCTAAAACGAGCAAAGGCTTTGGGGGATTATTTAATAGTTTGTTTATCTTCTGACGAATTTAACAAAATAAAAAATAAAGAATCATTTTATACATATGAACAAAGAAAAATGATTTTGGAAGCTTGTAGATATGTTGATTTAGTTGTTCCGGAAGAAAATTGGAATCAAAAAATAGATGATGTAAAAAAATATTGTGTAGATACATTTGTTATGGGTGATGATTGGGTTGGTAAATTTGATTTTCTTAGTGAGTATTGTGAGGTTGTGTATTTGCCTCGTACTCCTGATGTTTGCTCTACCAATACTAAACTTTACATAAAAAACAGAGGTAAAAATAATGAGTAAGTTGCAAGATATTTGGAATAAACTTCGAAGTAAAAAAAGAAAAAGTTTAAAAGCACAAATAAAAAATTTAAACAGAGAAGTTGCACAATTGAGGTATTTTGTGCTTCATAATACAGATATTAAAACAATTCCGCCGGCGAAAGGTGAATTAAGACTTATTCAGAATTGTTTGCTTGAGTTTTTAAAAGTTTTTGATTATCTTTGCCAAAAACATAATTTAAATTATTGGTTGGATTACGGTACATTATTGGGGGCAATAAGACATAAGGGTTTTATTCCTTGGGATGATGATGTCGATATTGGAATGATGAGAGAAGACTATGACAAAGTTATTCCATTATTAAGTGCAGATTTGGAAAAGTATGGATTTTATATAAATGTTGGTGAAAATGGTTTTGATAGACCGATAATTAGAATTTTGCATCACAAATATGGAATGAGTCAGATTGATATTTTTCCATATGATAATTATTACAAGCGGTTTGAAACTGCAGAGGAAAAGACCGAAGCTTATAAAAAGTGTGGAGAAGCTCATAGAAAATTTTTGTCAGAATATCAAAAGAATAAAGAAAGAGAAAATGTGCCTTCATTATTAGTGGAAATGCACAATGAATTTGTTCTAAAAAAGAATAAGCCGGAACAATTTAGCGGAATTTTTAGAGGGTGTGAATTTTACGATGGAATGAAAATGTATCTTAATCATGAAGATATATTCCCAATAAAAAGAATTTTGTTTGAGGACTGTGAATTTTCTGTTCCAAATAATTGTGATGCCTATTTAACACAGGCATATGGTGATTATATGCAGTTTCCAAAGAATTTTTTCCATCATAGTGATGATATTATTTGGGAAAAAGAAAATCCTAAAACAAAAGAATTTTTAGAAGAAATAAGGTGTATTGTAAGTAATATTCTTAGTAATTAAATAGTTCTATTTTAATATTAAAAATAGTAAATTTCATATATACATGCTATTGATTATTTCAAAAAAATGTGAGTTAATTAGGGAAGTGAAATCTGACAACTTCATCAGTTGAATTGTGTAAAGAAGGAAAAGATGCAAATTAGGCAGGCGGAAAGGTTTAATTTATCGTACTCTGATGGTCGAAAGGCCAAGAGCAAAAATTCATTCCCAGATTTGTCTATTCATGTCGATTCATCTTCAAAAAACAATAATCAATATTTTAATCAAAGACCTTTAAATCATTATTCGAAAGAATTAAGTTTTAAAGGTCTTTCTATTAGTAATGTAAAAGTTGATGATGCTGCGGCTGTATTAAAAAAAGTCGGAAGCGTTTTAGGAAATACTTTTGAAGAAAAATTTGGTATTCTGTCTAAAACTTATGCTTCAAGAATTATTAAAAAAGGTGATTCAGTTGAGTTTGTCAGAAAATCAATTCCTAAAATGGTTGGAGAAAGTTTAGCTTATCCATTTGTGCAAATGCCATTTGATTTGTTGGACTTTGGCTTGAATATAATGAAAAAAGTTCCGGGGGTGAAAAAAGCTGCAAATTCAATATACAACTCTGATTTATTGACAAAAAAACGCAATGCTTTGGCAAAAGAAGAAGATTTTAATGCCGTAATGGGAATGTTTGATCAAGTATCTAAAAAGATGAAAGCTTCTAAAGATGGGGACGATAAACTTGATGAATGGATTTTGAATACTTTCCAAAAATATTTTGATCCAAAAACAGGAAAATATAATACAGTTCACGAACGTTCTTTGAATAGAATTGTATCGGGTATGGTGCCTGCTTTTTTCCTTGCTAATGATGCTTATAACTTATCTCGTTTTTGTGACGATAACCCTGAAATGGCGAAAAAAGAACACGATACTCGTTTTAAACAAGAACTATCTCGTGTTGGTGTGACAGCTTATATCCAATTGGTTATACTAGGTGGATTAACCAAGTTTGTTAACTCAAGCCTTATGGGTACGGCTTTGTCTTCAACGATTCCTGTTTTGATTGCTGAAACAAGTTCAAGGCTTGCAAATGGAAAAAGTATTACCTTTATTTCTAAAGATAAAGCAAAACAAATGGCTCAAGAACAGGGTGTTATTTCTGTAAAAAATGAACCTCAAAAAGAAGAAAATGACTTGATTTATAAATATTACCCAATGCCTGTTGCGTTTAAGTCTAAAGTAGATAAAACATTTACCGCATTTAATTCGATGAACTCTCTTAATTCTGCTGCATTTAGCTCTTTTGCTCCTGAAAGTGTAGTTAATCAAACAGCGGAAATTGTTAGTATGCATACAAGAAAACGTGATAAGAAAAACAGAGAAAAGAAAAAAGATGGTGGCTTGTTAACTCTAGGTTTGATTAAAAAAGCTATGTTGACTTCAATTGCTGTTGGTTTTGGTGTGCGTGCTTTGAGAGCAAATAAAAATATTGATAAAGCCTTCAATAGCTTCTTTGGTGTGTTTAAGGATGGTTATAACAATCTTGTTAAAAAAGATTTCTTGATTTCAAAAACTGAGTTTTCAGGAATTGTGGAAAAACTAAGAGCAACAGGATTTAACGAAATTGCTACTCAATATGAAAAAATAATGAAAACTCATAATGAAGATTTTGCGACATTATCAAAGCTTCTTCAAGAGATGCTACAAAAAGTAGGAACTCAAGAATTTGCAAAAATGGCAAAGGATAATGCTGCACTTTTAAAACGTCACAATATTAATCCGAATAACATTCATAGAACCATAAGAGCAAATGTAGCTTCTCTTGAGGCAATTCCTTCTGATATGTATAAAATGGCTAAAGTTGATAAGAAAATCAAGCCCGCTGTGGATTTTGTAATAGCACCGTTCAAATTTATGTGGGCTACGGCTAAATTCCC
>JAFQTK010000082.1 GCA_017409065.1 bacterium | reverse complement strand
CTTCATTATGCAAATATCGTTCGTCATACTTCAATCCATTCTCTTTAAGAGCTGACAAGCGAATAATCATAGTAGGATGAACCATACAATTTGCTACATAACGACAAAAAGGCTTAATTATATAATCTGCTGACGGAGCTTTATACCTTAATTTAATAGGATGTCCAAGTGCATGAGTCCCTGCCGCAGCTATATTAGGATTGTTGTCCATAAACTCAACCGATTTTTCCAATCGATTATTTCTTGAAACATCATCTGAGTCCATTCTGATAACGTACTCACCTTTTGCAATTTCTAAACCTTTGTTTAGAGTCTTAATCAATTTAAGATTTTGTTCATTTTCAACATAAACAATACGAGAATCATTATAAGAGCGAATAACATCGGCAACGTTATTTGTAGACCCATCATTGATGATAATAAATTCAAAATCAGTATATGTTTGAGTCAAAATACTTTCAATTGCTTCTCGCAAAAAATGTTCATCGGTATTATAAACCGGCATCAAAACTGAAACTTTTGGCATAATCTCCTCTTCCAATAGGATTATAGCATAAAAATTCTTCACACATAAAATGTTACAAAAGCTGTAATAAAGAGAAATCTTGATAAACTTTTTAGGATTTGCTATATTTAACGCTATGAAAAAAGTTGCGTTAATAAAACCGGAAGGCGGAATTTGCTCACAAATCGCATTTTACGCTCTTTATAAGCATTTAGAAAGTCTTGACTATGAAGTTAAGTTCGATTTCACTTGGTACAAAGAAATTGGCAAGGATACAAATGGCAGATATCCCAGAAATTGGGATTTCGACAAAGCTTTCCCGTCGTTAAAATACAACATAGCTTCAACAGAAGAGATAAAAAACTTTAAAGATAACTTCAATGTTTACACAAATTGGATGCAATTATTCCCTAGAATGTATATCGAAGGATGTTGCGAAAGAATAAATTTAATGCCCCAATATAAGGAATTTTTCATTCAATCTTTCGAGCCTGTTAATAAAATCGAAATTGCTGATTTGTGCCTCAATATTCAATCACAATTTTCATGTGGGGTTCACATTCGCCGAGGTGATTTAGCAAACTGGCATCCCTTGTATGGAGAACCACTTGAACCCGAATATTTTATAAAAGCTATAAGCAAATTAAAATTTAAACACAAAGATATAAAATTTTATTTCTTTTCTGACGAAATTAATTATGTAAAAGAAGTTATCGAACCACTAATCCCGAAAAATATTGATTATCTCATTATAGACCAAAATGATTCCACGAAAGGATATTTGGATTTATATATGCTTAGCAAGTGCGATGTCATTGTTTCATCAAGAGGGTCTATGGCTGGATTTGCTCAATTCCTAAGTCGCACCGCAGTATTAATTGTAAGTAAAAAATAATAAAAATCTTCCTGCTTATTTCCACTTTTTATGGTAAAATTTGTTAAGTGAAGATATGTGGGTATTAAATCTACAAAAGCTGCTATTTGGAGATTAACAGTATGAAAAAAAATCTTGTAGTTGGAGCAGGTTTCTCAGGAGCAACGATTGCTCATTTAATAGCTTCTAAATTAGATGAAAAAGTTATAGTCGTTGATAAAAAGAATCACATTGCCGGAAATTGTTTTGACTATAAAGACAAAAACGGAATAATGATTCATAAATACGGCTCTCATATTTTCCACACCAACGAAGAAAAAGTATGGTCTTTTATAAAACAATTTGGTGATTTTAACCAGTACATGCACAAAGTTATAGCTATTATTGATGGCATAGAAACAACTATTCCGTTTAATTTCAATACCCTTTACGATGTATTTCCAAATACGCTAGCAGAAAAACTTGAAAAAAAACTACTGGAAAAATTTCAATATAACACAAAAGTTCCAATACTTGAGTTTCAAAAACAAGATGATGAAGATTTAAAATTTCTTGCTAACTATGTGTACGAAAAAGTTTTTTTACATTACACAACAAAACAATGGGGAGTAACACCTAATGATGTTGACGGGGCAGTAACAGCAAGAGTGCCTGTATATTTAAGCAAAGACAGCAGGTATTTTCAAGATAAATACCAAGGAATACCGCTTCAAGGCTATTCAGCCCTGATTGAAAAAATGCTTTCTCACCCGAACATAACAGTTAAATTACAAACAGATTATAAACAACTAAAAAATGAGTATGACAGAGTCTTTTACACAGGTGCAATAGATGAGTATTTTGATTACAAATTTGGACAACTTCCGTACCGAAGTGTAAACTTTAAATTTGAGGAATATGACAGAGAATTTTATCAATCAAACTCAGTTGTTAATTATCCTTGCAATTACGATTTTACAAGGATTCATGAATATAAGCATTACCTTAATGATAAATCGCCTAAAACTGTTATAGCTAAAGAATACTCTGAATTTTTTGAATTAGGCAAAAATGAAAGATACTACCCTATTCCAAAAGACGAAAACGCAATGCTTTATAACAAATATAAAGAAGAAGCCAAAAAACTTTCTAATACTTACTTTTTAGGACGTTTAGGCGATTATAAATATTACGATATGGATAAAGCAATTTTAAGAGCAATTGAGCTTTTTGAGGAGAATTTTAATGACTAAAGTATCAATATTGGTTCCAATATATAATGTAGAAAAATACTTGAGAGAATGTTTAGACAGTCTTGCAAACCAAACACTTAAAGACATAGAAATAATTTGCATAAATGATGGTTCAACAGATAGTTCCGCCGATATTATTGCTGAATACATAGCTAAAGATAACAGATTTAAAATAATAGACAAAGAAAATTCCGGATACGGACACTCCATGAATCAAGGATTAAACGCAGCAAGTGGAGAATATATAGGAATAGTTGAATCAGACGACTTTGCAAATACTAATATGTTTGAAGAATTATACAAACTTGCGAAAAAATTTGATGCTGATATTGCTAAATCTGATTATTACTGCTACACAACATCCAATAATCAATCAAGAAAAGCCGGAAAAATATTACCATCTATGACAAATAAGGTAATAAATGCACAAAACACATCTTGGTTATTGATGTCACATCCTTCAATTTGGTCTGCAATTTACAAAAATGAATTTTTAACAAACAATAACATAAGATTTTTAGAAACTCCCGGAGCTAGTTATCAGGACACAGGTTTTGCATTTAAAACAATGGCACTTGCTGAAAAAGTTGTATTAACATCTGCCGCATACCTAAATTACAGACAAGACAACGAAGCTTCATCCGTAAATTCACAAAAAAAAGTTTACGCACTTTGTGATGAATACGAGTCATTAACAGAATTTTTAGATAAAAATCCACAAGTGAAAGAATATACAAATACATATAAATTAGCCAAAGAATTTATAGGTTATATGTGGAATTTGGGGAGAATTAACGAGAAATTTATAGACGAATTTATTGATAAATTTGCCGAAAAATTCAAAACTTACAAAGATAACAATGAATTAGACGACAAATTTATGAGAGAATTTACCAAAAAATATGACAAAAAACTTTTATCAGCTTTGCTTAATGATAAAACTGAATTTAGAAAATATGTTGATAAAATGATAAAAAAACAAGCTAAGAGAAAAAATAATAACAAAAAATTCTCAATAAGAATAAACAGCTCACGAATCAGTATAGTTTTATTTGGAAAACAAATTGTAGAAATAGGATAACAACTAATTGTTTGGAGAAAAACCTTGAAAAAAGCTTTAATTACAGGAATAACGGGGCAAGATGGAAGTTATTTAGCTGAACTTTTACTTAGTAAAGGTTATCAGGTTCATGGAATGAAAAGAAGAGCTTCTTCATTCAATACATCTCGAATAGACCATATTTACCAAGATATTCATGAATCAACAAATTTTAAATTACATTACGGAGATTTGTCTGACTCTTCAAACCTAATTAGACTTGTTCACGAAATAGAACCTGACGAAATATACAATTTAGCATCCCAATCCCACGTTAAAGTTTCTTGGGAATGCCCTGAATACACTGCGGACTGTAACGGACTCGGAACACTAAGACTGCTTGAAGCTATCAGAATAAATGGGCTTGAAAAAAAGACAAAGTTTTATCAAGCATCAACTTCTGAACTTTATGGACTTGTGCAAGAATCACCACAGAATGAAAAAACACCGTTTTATCCCCGTTCACCATATGCAGCTGCAAAACTTTATGCCTATTGGATTTGTGTAAATTACAGAGAAAGCTTTGATATATTCGCAGCAAATGGCATTCTGTTTAATCATACTTCTCCACGAAGAGGCGAAACTTTTGTTTCTCGAAAAATTACGATGGCAGCAACTAAAATAAAACTTGGATTACAAGAAAAGTTATATCTTGGCAATTTGAACGCAAAAAGAGATTGGGGACATGCGAAAGACTATGTTGAAGGAATGTGGAGAATACTCCAACAAGATAAACCCAAAGATTATGTTTTAGCAACAGGCACAACTACATCTGTAAGAGATTTTTGTAAATTAGCATTTAGTGAAGCCGGAATTGAATTAGAGTTTATAGGTGAAGGATTAGACGAAAAAGCAATAGACAAAGCAACCGGTAAAATCTTGATTGAAGTTGACAAAAGATACTTTAGACCAACCGAAGTCGACACACTAAACGGCGACAGTTCAAAAGCCAGAAGTGAATTAGATTGGCATCCAAAATACGATTTGCAAAGTTTAATTAAAGAAATGATAACGGAAGACTTTAAATTAGCACATCAAGAAAAGTTGTTAATAGAAAACGGACACACAATACAAATTCCAAAAGAATCGTAACATGATTAATAAAAACACAAAAATATACATAGCCGGTCACTGCGGACTTGCTGGTTCAGCAATAAAATCAAAATTGGAACAAGAAGGGTTCTTGAATCTTGTGTATAAAACACACAAAGAACTCGACTTAACTGATTCTAATGCAGTTAACATCTTTTTGGCGAAAGAAAAACCTGAATACATAATACTTGCAGCGGCAAAAGTCGGTGGAATTGTTGGAAATTTAAAAAGTCCTGTTGAATTTTTAACAGAAAATATCAAAATTCAAACAAATATAATCGAAAATGCGTTCAAAAACAATATAAACGAGCTCATTTTTCTAGGTTCAAGTTGCATTTATCCTAAAAATTCACAGTTACCAATCAAAGAAGAACAATTACTATCAGGCTCTTTAGAAACTACAAATGAAGCTTACGCACTTGCAAAAATATGCGGAATCAAGCTTTGTTCATACTACAACAAACAATATGGCACTAATTACTTATCAGTAATGCCGTGTAACCTATATGGCAAAAATGATAATTATCATCAGGAAAATGCCCATGTAATACCTATGTTAATCAGACGTTTTCACGAAGCTAAAACTCAAAATAAAAAAGAAGTGACGGTTTGGGGGACTGGGCTTCCCAAAAGAGAATTTCTCTACGCTGATGATTTTGCCGAAGCTATTGTAAAATTAATACAAACAGAAAATATAGAAGATGAAATTATCAACATAGGGACAAATAACGAAATAACAATTGCAACACTAGCTGAAACTATAAAGAAAACAGTTGGCTACGAAGGGAATATAATATATGATAAAACCAAACCTGACGGCACTTTTTCAAAAAAATTAAATACAGAAAAAATGGAAGCAATAGGTTGGAGTGCAACTACGTCACTAGAAGACGGACTTAAAATAACATATCAAGATTTTCTAACGAATGATAATTTAAGAAAATAAAGGAGAAATTTGTAATGCCATTTGAATTTGAAAAACAAACAATAGAAGATGTAATCCTAGTTAAACCAAAAGTATTTGGAGATAATAGAGGATTTTTCATGGAAAGTTACAAAAAATCCGAATTTTTTGAAAATGGGATAGCTATTGAGTTCAATCAAGATAATCATTCAAAATCAACAAAAGGAGTGCTTAGAGGGCTTCATTACCAAGCTTATCCACATGGACAAGCAAAACTCGTACGTTGTTTAAAGGGGAGAATATATGATGTTGCAGTAGATATTCGTCCGACATCCCCAACATTTGGTAAATACGTTAAGGTTGAATTATCTGAAGAAAACAAACACATGCTTTACATTCCGATAGGATTTGCACACGGTTTTGTTGCATTATCAGAGGAAGTTGAGTTATTATATAAAGCAAGCGGAGAATATTCACCGCAATCGGACAGAGGTCTTTTGTGGAACGATAAAGATATCAATATTGATTGGGATATAGACTTTGAACCATTATTATCGGAAAAAGACAAAATACAACCAACGTTAAAAGAAATAAACAAAGAGGAAATAAAATAATGACAAAATTATTAGTAACAGGCGGTGCCGGATTTATTGGTAGTTGTTTCGTAAGACACATGCTAAATAAGTATCCTGATTACGAAATCATAAACTTAGACGCATTAACTTATTGCGGGAATTTGGATAACCTAAAAGATATCGAAACTAATCCAAATTATACTTTTGTACATGGCAATATTTGTGACAGACAACTTGTTAGAGATTTAATTTCTGATTGTGATTGTGTGGTGAATTTTGCGGCAGAATCTCATGTTGATAATTCAATTAAACATCCTGAAATTTTTGTGGAAACAAATGTTCAAGGTACATTGAATTTGCTACAAGCAAGTAAAGTACTTGGTGTTGAAAGATTTTTACAAGTTTCAACAGATGAAGTCTATGGAACTTTAGGCAAGACCGGATATTTTTATGAAACCACACCACTTGCACCTAACAGCCCTTATTCTGCAAGTAAAGCTAGTGCAGATATGTTGGTGCGAGCATATTATGAAACATATAAATTACCTGTTTTAAATACAAGATGTTCAAATAACTATGGACCTTATCAATATCCGGAAAAACTTATTCCATTCTTTATTTCACAACTTTTAAAAGGAGAAAAAGTTCCTGTATATGGCGATGGATTGAATGTCCGTGACTGGTTATATGTTTACGACCACTGTGAAGCAATTGATGAAGTTTTGCATAAAGGTAGAATCGGTGAAGTTTACAACATTGGTGGACATAATGAAAAAACCAATTTAGAAATTACGCACTTGATTCTTGACGCTATGGGCAAAGATGAATCCTCAATTAAGTACGTTGAAGACAGACTTGGTCACGACAGACGTTATGCAATTTCAAACGACAAAATTACAGCCGAATTGGGTTGGCAACCATCTATCACATTTGAAGAAGGCATAAAACTCACAATTGACTGGTACTTAAACAACCAAGATTGGATAAAACAAATCGAAGAAAAGAAAGCGAGTTTAGTATAAAAATGAAAGGTATAATTCTTGCAGGTGGGTCGGGAACAAGGCTCTATCCAAGTACAATGACTGTGTCAAAACAACTTTTACCTGTTTATGACAAACCAATGGTTTATCATCCTTTGTCTGTTTTGATGTTAGCGGGGATTCAAGAAATTCTTATCATATCCACCCCCCAAGACTTACCTAATTTTAAAAAACTATTAGGCGATGGCTCTCAGTATGGCTGCAAGTTTTCATACAAAGAACAGCCTTCACCTGATGGTCTGGCACAAGCATTTGTTTTAGGTGAAGAATTTATCGGGAACGATTCTGCGGCACTAATTTTAGGTGACAACATTTTTTATGGTCCAGGCTTTTCAGGCATGATGTCTAATGCAATAGCAAACATAGAAAAAAACGGTGGGGCTACGGTTTTTGGTTATCAGGTAAAAGACCCTGAAAGATTTGGTGTCGTTGAATTTGACAGCACAGGCAAAGCTATTTCTATCGAAGAAAAACCTCAAAATCCAAAATCCAATTATGCCGTAACGGGCTTGTATTTCTATGACAATAATGTTGTAAAACACGCAAAAGAACTTAAACCGTCAGCTCGTGGAGAATATGAGATAACTGATTTAAACAGGATTTACCTTGAAAACAATCAATTAAACGTAGAAATACTTGGCAGAGGATTTGCGTGGCTTGATACAGGAACTCATCGTTCTTTGCTGCAAGCAAGTCAATATATTCAAACTATTGAAGATAACCAAGGTATAAAGATTGCTTGTCTTGAGGAAATTGCACTAAGAAAAGGATTTATTTCAAAAGAAGAAGTATTGGAAAATATTAAACAATACAAAAATAATGAATATTTTGCGTATGTTAAATCCGTAATTTCACAACTATAACCCACTAAGGATGCCGAAATGACCAGAGTTGCAGTTTTTGCTCATTATGATAAAAGCAACATAATTCAAGAATATGTAATTTACTACTTAACAGAATTAAAAAAGGTTTGCGACAAAATAATTTTTGTTTCTGACGGCAATATTTGTGAACAAGAATTGCTTAAAATCAAAGATATTGTAATACACTCTATTGCTCAAAAGCACGGCGAATATGATTTTGGTTCCTATAAAAGAGGTTATATTTATGCAAAAGAAATGAACTTGTTGAATAATTGTGATGAGTTTGTTATTGCAAATGACAGCTGCTATGGCCCTCTTTATGAGTTTCAAATTATGTTTGATAAAATGAAAACTCAAGAGATTGACTTTTGGGGAGTAACCGCTAATTCCGTTGGACTCCATCGTGAAGATAACCCTCATGTGCAAAGTTATTTTATGGTATTTAAACCTAATGTTTTCAAAAGTGACTTATTCGATAATTTTATGATGTCAATAAAAAAAGAAGACAACAAACACTCAATCATCATAAATTATGAAATCGGTTTATCTAAATTATTAGTTGAAAATGGATTTAAATATGATGTCTATTGCAAATCAAGTAAATATTTAAAGCATTCACATGTTTATTCGGCATATAAACTATTGAAAAACGATAATAACATATTGGTAAAAACAAGCTTATTTAGGTACACAAATATTCCACCTGAAGTAAAAGCATCTTTCAAATGGTTAAAAGCTAGCAATTATAATATTCGATTAATAAAATCCGATTTAAAATATAACTTGGATGAAAAAGGCAAATCAAGACATAGAAAAGACAGATTCAAAATGTATAAAAGAAAAATTATTCGTTTTTCTTTTAAAGAACGAACTTTACTTTTACTTGGAAAAGAATTTCAATTTTAAACCTTTTTTATTTTTATTTTGAACTGCAATCCAAATACAGAGATTATTTTGTATTTATAACTTCCGATTATTTCGTTATACATAGAATAACAGGCAGTCATCAAATTAGAACAAATATTTGAAAAATCTGAAGTATTAATAACTTTTCTAAAACGCTTATAATCTATATACTGTGCAATTTCAGCAATATTGTGATTTGCATCCAATTCAGTAAAAAATGCTCTTTGCTCTTTGAAAATTTGATGTTTCATTTTTAATGTAATATTTTTGGAACGTCTAAACCTCTCATACCAATAGAAAATGGAACGAATACAATAAATCAAGTATGGATTCATCAATTCTTTTGCATATTTTGAATCCAAAACAAAAGAATAAGATTCTTTTCTTGCACTAAAAGCCTCTGTCCACAAATCAGGACGTGTATATGTAATAGATGTAGGGTTTTCCAAATGGTTATACAATGGCTTTGATATTACTGAAATAGTTTCGGCAGAAACCAAAGCCTTAATCAAAAATGGAATATCATCAACATACCTATTATGAACAGGAAATTGAACAGAGAAATTGTTTAAAAATGCTCTGTCATACATATAGCACCACGCCCAACCACTTCTTATATAATCGTGGGAAAGCTCATACAGCTTAATATTAGTATTATCAAGATAATCACTAAAAGCATCAATTCGTTTTCGCTCAGGAGCAACATCCCCTGTCTTTTCATAACAAAAATTGAAATCAAACATAAGGATATCATTTTTATTTTTAGATATTTGATTGTAGCAAAGCTCGCACGCATCTAATTCTAACCAATCATCTTGGTCCAAAAACAACAAATAATCACCCTGTGCAACACCCATACCGTCATTTTTTGATTTAGAATGTCCCTGATTAACTTTTGAATCTATTATTACAAATCTGCTATCGTTTTTAGCATAATCATTTAAAATGTTTATAGAGGAATCTTTGGAACAGTCATTTATACAGATTATTTCAATATCGGTTAAAGTTTGATTTACGACACTATCCAAACATTTATGCAAATATTTTTCGCCATTATAAACAGGAATAATTACAGAAACCTTTGGCATTACTGTTCTCTCCTAACATCAATAACTTCACCTGTTAAATCAGTAAGCAAAGTTCTTAAAGACGCTTGTGCTACAACCTCTGGGTCTAACAAACTACCATCAGGTTCTTTTCCAAATGCTTTAAACCTCATTGGAGTAGCCGTTCTTTCAGGATTTATTGTGTTAATTTTTATACCATCACTTGCCAATTCTTCGGACAAAGCTTGAACCAAATTAACAATTCCTGCCTTTGTTGAAGAGTAAGTTGAATACAACGCTCGACCTCTTGTGTATGAACTTGAGGCAAACAACAATATACCACCTCTGGTTTTTTGCAAATATGGAATTGCTGCCTTTGAAACGTTTATTGCTCCAAGATAATTTACATTTATATCCCGTTTTACATCCTCAATATCTCTATCCAAAAGTTTGCCCATTTTCAATATTCCGGCAGTATTGATAATGTAATCAATTTTACCTTCTTGTGAATTAACCTGTTCCAAAAATTTTTCAACATCTTCGTAATTTGAAACATCACACCCATTGCTAAATGAAGTAGAATAAACTTTTGCCTGCCATTTTTCAGCCAATTCAGAAATACTTTGTCCGATTCCGCTAGTTCCCCCAAAAATAACAACAACTTTACCGGACAACTCATTTAATTCGGTCGATTGTGAATAAAGTGTACTTTTAACCTGAAATAACCTATCTGCCATAAAAATATCCGAAGGATAAGTTATTTTGATATTTTCCATATCACCATCAACTACAAAAACTTCACTTAAATTGTATTTTACTACTAATCCACAGTCATCAGTAAAATTCTCGTCATTCTTAGACAACTCATGAGCTTTTTTTATCAAAGAAAGTTTAAAACATTGAGGAGTTTGCCCTCTCATAAGATATTTTCTTTCAGGAATGCTTTCAATAACATTTTCCTTGACTTTTATTATTGTATCGGCAGTAGGAATAGCAACATCAACAGCTTCATATTTTTCTAATGCCTCTACACAATCTTTTATTGTTCTTTCTGATAGAAATGGTCTTGCACAATCATGAATTAAAACATTAGCTTCTTGCTCTTCAATTGAAGAAATTCCAATGAACGAACTTTCCTTTCTTGTTTCTCCACCATTTAAAAGTTTCACTATCTTTTTATAATTATTTTTTAGCAATATTTCTTCTGCCATCTGACGATAATCGGGAGTGATTACAATAATTATTGAATCAATATATTTACTATGTTCAAAAACATCAATAGTATGTTCTAATACTGTTTTACCTGCTATTTTAACAAATTGCTTAGGAATATCACTTTTGTATCTTGCCCCCGTACCTGACGCTAATATAACCCCATAGTTTTTTAATTTATTCATAATATTTAACATCCTCGTCTATAAATTTCTTTATAATTTTTACAACATTCTTTGAAGCTTGACCATCATCCGTACAGTCAAAATCAATCAAAAACTTTTCTACTTTTTTAATATAAGCTTCTTTATCAAAGTTTAATACATTTTCAAGCAATTCATTATTGTTAACTGCAATCGGAAACGGAGTTGATTCTAATGGATAGTAAAACCCTCTATCAGTATTGTACTTATCAATATCTGTTGCATAAATAAAAACAGGTTTAGTCATCAACATAAAATCAAACATACAACTTGAATAATCCGAAACCACAAATTCCGAAGCCGCCAACAACTCTTGGATATCAGGATATGAATTAGCATTCACAACATTTTCATTGTTAATCAAAGCACATTTTTCTGGAGACACATTTGGATGCAATCGTGTTACAAAAACACAATTCCCGCCAAATTTTTTATTCATCTCCGCCGTAAACTTTTCAACATCAATATCATAACAGCTAACATCTCCATCATCTCTAAATGTTGGAACATATAAAATGATTTTTGCATCTTTCTGAATATTTAATGCCGAATACACCCTATCTTTTATCAACTGTTTTTCATCTTCATTTTTAAAGAAAACATCATTTCTCGGGTGTCCGGTTCTAACAATAGGTCCATCGTACCAAAAACCTGCTTTATAATGCTCATCATCAAATTTACTGTTGGATAAAATATAATCGATATTCTTTGAATCAACTTTTGACCATCGACGCCAATTAGAATCTTCATTTAAAATATCTCCTTCCATTTTTTTTATCCCCAAAGAACCATGCCAGGTCTGAATGTAAAGTTGATTATTTTTTTTAACCAATCCACACTCCCAAAAATAATTTTTTCTGGTGTTATTAACCCACACTTTTGCACTGGCTAATTCTTTAAATGCAGCAAAAGAATGATAATGCACAAGTCTAATTTGCTTTGGAAAATGTTCTTTTTCCTTTTCAACATCTGAAACCAACCAAACAATATCATATGGCAAATTTTGATTTAAAATTTCTTCTGCAATATATTTTGAATTGCACCCATAAGATTTCCCTGCATAATTACTAAATACTATTTTATTAGGCTTAACTTGGATAAAAGGAATCCATAACTTATTTAAAAAGCCAAATGTCCTTTTGAAATTAACTCTAAGCTTCAATTTACCGAAAGAAAAAATAATATGTTTACCTGTATTTTTTATTGAAAACAAATTAGTTATAATCCCCATAATTATTCATAAACTCTGGACAATATGCCCATTATCCTACTATAATACCGACACAAGCAACTGTCAGCTATTATTAAGCTTTTTTTACATAGAAATTTAATTAAAATATAAAGTTTTTATTAACAATTTTTATGAGAGCAATTTTTAAGCTATAATGTATGTAACGAGAGGAGATAGGGATTAAAACATGAAATTATCAACAACAACTGCCCAAAATTCATTCAAGTATTCTTGGCTATTATCCAGAATATTTCCATACATAAAACCATATATTCCAAGAATTGTTATTGGATTTCTAGTCGCAATACCATTGGGATTATTAGATGGTGTTACAGCTTTTGCACTAAAACCATACATGGATTATGTGATAGGGGGCAAAGCGTTAGAATTTAGTTTATTCGGTCGTGACATCACTATAACCGTCTTGCAAATGTCTTTTATCTTACCTGTTGGCGTTGTACTTTTTGCAGGATTGCAAGGTACATTAAGATACTTAAATGATTACATTTCAGCTTGGACAAGTCAAAGAATCACTAACGATGTAAAATTTGATTTGTTTCACAGATTAATACATATGCACCCGCAGTTTTTTGATGAAAACCCTTCGGGGATAATTATTTCTCGATACATGAATGACCCTGCAACGGCATCAACTGGGATTGTAGAACAAATTAAAACTATAACTACCAGCTTATGTGGAGCATTAGGATTAATAGCAGTAATGCTTTACAGTTCATGGCAACTTGCAATCATCGGTGTTTTGGTTCTTTGTATTGCATTTGTTCCTGTCGCTCTCATAAGAAAAAGAATAAAATCCACATCAAATAAAAACATGGTTATTGGTGGCAATATAACAACCAATATAAACGAAACTTATGGCGGTAACAAAGTTATGGCGGCTTATCAGTTACAAGACAGACAAGAAAAATATTTCAGAGAACAAGTTTGGGATTCATTCAACGTGAACATGTCACTTACAAAACGTGCTGCGTGGATGTCACCAATGATGTACCTCATTGCCTCTCTTGGTATTGCAACAGTACTAGGATACGGTACACACTTAATAAACACTGGACATATGACAGCAGGTTCATTTGCCTCGTTTGTAACATCACTATTACTTCTTTATAAACCTGTAAAAACTTTAGGCGGAACACTAACAAGTATTCAAAATATTTTTGTTGCAATGGGTCGTGTTTTTGAACTATTTGACTTAAAATCAGAAATCAAAGATTGTGAAAATCCGATTGAACTTGAAGGTTTGAACAACGGAATAACATTTGAAAATGTAAGTTTTGAATACGTTAAAGACCATCCTGTACTTAAAAATTTCAACTTAAATGTACAAAAAAATGAAACTATCGCAATTGTTGGAAATTCAGGTGGAGGAAAATCAACCCTAGTAAATCTTATTCCTCGTTTCTACGATATTCAGCAAGGTTCGATAAAAATTGACAATACTGATATAAGAAACTATTCATTAAAATCACTCAGACAAAATATTTCTATGGTTTTTCAAGACAACTTTTTGTATTCGGGAACTATAAAAGAAAATATATTGATGGGCAATCCTAATGCAACAGATGAAGAACTAAATAATGCAATAAAATCAGCCCACTTACAAGACGTATTGCAAGAGTTACCCAACGGCATTGATACGGTTTTAGGAGAAAGAGGACTAACCTTGTCCGGTGGTCAAAGACAACGTGTTGCAATTGCCAGAGCAATGCTTAGAAATGCACCAATAGTTATCTTGGATGAGGCTACATCTGCGTTGGATAATGAATCTGAAGCAATTGTTCAAAAAGCGATGGACAACTTAATGACAAATAAAACCGTGTTCATTATCGCACACAGACTTTCTACCATCAAAAATGCAGACCGCATCGCTGTAATCACAGAAGGTGAGCTTGTAGAACTAGGCTCACACGATGAGCTTATGAATCATGAAAATGGTCAATATAAAGCTCTTTACGAAATGCAATTTAAAAAGCAAGAAATGGCTGTATAAATTATCACTAAACGTCAAAAAGCTCTCTGGAAACGGGAGCTTTTTAAGTTATATAACAAATTTGTTTTCATATTTGTAAAAATATTGAAAATTTATAACTTTTTAGGCAATAATTAATTAATGAGAAAAGTATTAGTCACACTATTAATAGCATTGACATTAGGGTTGGGCAATGTGGCTTGTGCCAACCAGACTATTATTTCTGTTCCTTCATCGGACGTACTTCCGAGTGGAGAAATAATTCTAAAGCAGTCAAATAAATTCACCCCTTGGCATGAGTCATTTGTTTCATTAACACCCTCTGTAATTATGGGTACCGGAAAAGGAACAGAAGCATCATTTGCAGTTGGTACAACACTGGATGATGGAGCTAGCGTAAAATTAGACTTAGGGGTTAAAAAAGTTTTCCGCATTGGAAAATCCACCCGTTTTACAGTAGGCGGAAGACTATCTCCAAACCTAACAGACGGAAAAAATCCAAACAGTTTTCTCTACGCTCATGGTTCTTACCTAATCAAAAAGACAAGAACAACACTAACTTCAGGGGTTTATGTAATGGGTAAAGAACAAGCACCAAACATGACAGGTGCAATAGTTGGTATTGACCAAACAATTATCCCAAATCGTTTGCGTGTAGTTGCAGATTGGATGTCCAGAGGAGATGCAGGAAACTCACTATCCGCTGGGTTAAAAATAAGACCGCACGCTCAAACTTCTATAACAACAGCTGTGCTTATTCCTAATTGCAACGATGACAGACTAGCTTTCTCAGTATCTGTATCACAATATGTTGGAAATATTTTCGAGTTAATTAAAAAGGATAAAGAAAACTTATGAAAAAGTATTTATTTGTAGCATCATTAATTGGTTTTTTATTGTTATCATCACCGGTTTATGCTGACTTAATCGATTTTGATAAAAATGATAAATTTGACATAAACACAAAAGAACATGCCGGCAAAGAATATGAAGGTAAAAACTTTTCAGGCAAAAACTTATCAGGTTTTAACTTCTCCGGAGCCGAGCTGGATAATGCTGATTTTACGGGAGCAAATCTCACTGGAGCCAATTTCACAGGGGCAGAAGTAGAACAAGTTAATTTTACAAATGCCAATTTAACAAATGCAAACTTCACCAATGCAGACCTTGAAGAAGCTAACCTTACCGGGGCAAACATAACAAAAGCTATATTCAAAAACGCAGAATTGGAATATACAATTTGGATAGACGGTAAAACTTGTGCTGCGGATTCAGTAGGCTCCTGTTGGTAAATTAATTATTTAGGAACGGCAGCATTCAAATAAAATTTTATGCCATCCGCTATGCTTTGAGCTAGTTTTTGCCTAAAATTGGAGTTCAATAAATTTTCATAATCCGTCGGGTTTATCATATAAGCTGTTTCCAATAGCACCGAAATTGGTAAAGTTTCACGATTTAAAACAAAACTTGCATAGCGAGTACCATCATCACGAGTACCTAATTGTCCGACAATAGTCTGTTTTAAAGTATCTGCAAACTCTTTTGCCTGAGCATTATAGTAATAAACACTTGTTCCATAACGAACGAAAGGATCAGCGCCATCAGGAAGAGCATTCGCATGAATACTTATTGAAAACAATGGTGCAGCAGCCTTAATTTTGTCAATTCTATCATACAAACCGACGTACTCATTATCCTCACGAGTCATAATAACTTTTGCACCTTCTTTGCGTAAAATATCTCTTAAACGCAAAGTAATATCAAGAACTACATCTGCCTCACGAACTCTTGTCGGTCCTATTGCCCCACCATCTTTTCCACCATGCCCAGCATCTAAAGCTATTACAATATTTTTCAATGGAGTATGAGTATCTACATTAACAGCTCTTCTAAGACGAAAAACCATATTTGCCCCATCATAATAACAATCATATCCCCATAATTTTTGATGAGGAACAAAGAAACTTAATGTATTATCCTTGAATAGAATATTTTGGACATATTTTTCCAATTTTGCAGGAGAGGATAAAACATTGTAAAATATTACATTTACACCATTTTGAGATTCTTTTAATTGATAAGGTATGTATCGATTAGTTTTAAATGAAAAATATTCAAAATTCTTATCATATGAATACTTAAAACGCTTAATATTAGCAATTTCAGGTTCAGCGACTTTTTCCAGTATGCTAAAATCAGACTTCTTTATCCACAATCTAGTACTTTCATTGCCATAAACTCTACAATAATTTTCATTACATGCATCTAAAAAAAGAACTGCCCCTTTATTTAAATGAGTTAAACGCTTTG
>JAFQTK010000081.1 GCA_017409065.1 bacterium | reverse complement strand
GTATTCGGACTATTGGACCAATACCAAAAGAAATAAGAGAAGCTTTTTCAAAAAGAAGTAAGAACAGCGGACTGCCTAATTGGTACGTTTTAGATGCTTCAAAGACAATTACTTTAAAAATAAGAAGTAGCCGTGAAGAAAAGTGGGGTCGCCCTCTTGTACTCCAAGCAATAAAAGATATTTTGTATTCGGACTATTGGACCAATACCAAAAGAAATGTTCTATCAGAAATTAACAGTAGAATTTTTTACATGGAATTTCCGAAAGGGAAAGAGCCCGGGACAAGTGCTTTAACACAAAATCAGCAAAAACAGCAACATGAAATGGTTAAAGACGGAATTCTAAAGAGAGCAAATTCCGGCGGAACTAACTTTTTCTCCGTTGCGAGCGGTACTAAGATTAATAAACTTGATGTTGATACATCGCTTTTCAAAGACGAGTGTGAAAAAGATTTAAAGAACGATATTTGCACGGATTTAGGCTTTGCGGCAAGTTTACTTTCCGGAGTTTCCTCGTCATATTCAAGCCAGCAGAACAATTTACAGTTAATCATAAGTCAGGTATATTCGTGGGTCGAAAGTATTTCGTATGAGCTTGTAAAAGCTATAAATGAAAATCTCATAAATGGCAAAAAGATCGATATTTATTATCTTCCGTGCTCGATAGTTAACAGAAAAGAGTTTGTAAATCAGATGAAAGAACTTTACACTCTGGGCAGAGGTTCGCTTTCGGCATGGATTGCAAGTACAGGTATAAATCCCGAAGCGTATTTATCACTTATGGAAATGGAAAAAGAAGAAAAGTGGGATGAGAAATTTAAACCTCATCTCACTTCTTTTACTGCTCCTTCAAACGATAAAGGTAGACCTGAAAATACTGATTCTTTTAATGAAAATACAGATAAATCCAAGTCTAATAATTCAAATAATACTCCTAGAGTTACAAGTTAATAAATTATTTTATTTATGAATTTATAATTTGTTATTCTATGGATTTTAAAAATTTATCTGTTAAATCTACTATTGAACTTACTTGATTATAATGAATATAATGTCTACCTTCTAATATTTCTAATTTTTGAATGTCTCTATTAGACATTACCTCTTCATGAAGTCCTACCCAATTTAAATCTTGCTTCTCTGCATTTCTAGAACATACTATAGATAAAACTGGAAGATTATCAGGATATTTAACATCAAACAATTCTTTAGCATTACTGTACATCATATTTTCTTCATTAATATTAGGTATAGAATCATAATGCCACACAAAATCCATGTGCATTAAATCTAGCATTTCTTGACTATAGATATTTTTATTTATTCCCTTAAAGAACATTTCTTCCATATAACTTGGATTCGACCAATCTATAATTCGATATATTCCAAACCAGTTTTTTATAAATTGCCATTTTTGTTTAATGGAAGTGCTGTTTTGTTTCTTTTGATTTGGCTTAGAATCATCAAGACCTATAATAGCTTCTATTTCTTTTGGATATTTATTTGCATAATGCATCGAGTATATTCCTGAAAATGAGTGTGGCATAAGTATATATGGAGGTTCTATATTCAATTCTTTCAATGCTAATCGTATCTCTTCAACAAAATTATCATTGGTTCTTTCTTCATATGTATTATCACTAAAACCATATCCAAAATATTCTATGGTTACCACTTTATAGTTTTTACTTAATTCATCAGATAGAGGCATAAAATTTGCTATAGGAGATGGCGTCCCATAACCACTTAATAACACAATCGTTTTTTCACCACTACCTTGTACGTAACAAGACATATTCTTATTTTTTACAGTTACTGTTTTTAAATTTTCCCCTAGAGTTTGCATATATAAACTTTTTTCTGTGCTTTTGCGAATATTGTGGTTCAATATCAGACCACCGCTTATTCCTAAAAATATAACTAAAAATGAAATTAATATCTTAGTAGCTAACTTTTTCATAACTTCCACCCTTTCTAAAATTTTACATCAAATCTTGTTTTTATTATATTATATTTTTGTGTATCATTCAACTTTTTTATTAATTATACAAGGAGGTGAGAAAATGAAAATAATCGAGCTTTCGTCAAAAGAAAGTAAAGACGGGAAACGCAAAATAAAAGTGATTTTGCATGAGATTTACAAAGATAAATCACAGTACAACAAAAACGGAATCACATGGATTGAAGAATACTGTAAAAAGAATTTAGACAGTATAAAGGGTACTTCAATAACTTGTGAATTTATCAATGATGAACGTACTGAAATTCTAGGTCATGGAGAAACTGGCATCGAAGATGGTATACCAATATTTGAAAATGCCACCATGATTGGAGTTTTTGAACGTGGATATATTGATGATATTAAAGTTGACGGCGAAACTAAAAGAGCTTTAATTGGTGAGGGATATATCGATGCTATGAGGTACAAAAATTTTGTAGACGTTTTGGAAGAAAAAATCAAAGCAAACGAAACTATATTCGGAAGCGTTGAGATTATTGGTCTTAAAGAAAACGGAAACAGAATCAAGTACCTTAACGGATACCAAGAAATCGGCAGAATACCGACAGAATATAGGTATTCGGGGTTTGCAGTCTTGGGTGTAATGCCGTCTGACGAAACTGCAAGACTAATTGAAATTAATAACAGAAAGGGAATTGATACTATGGAAAAACTCGAAAAAATATTTGAAAAATTCGAAGAAAAATTTTATAAAACAGACGAATACAAACAAGAACTGGAAAAGAAACAAAAAGAGAATGAAGATTTAAAAGCACAAAACAAATTTCTCGCCGATAAGTTGAAAGAAAATGATAGGTTAAAAGAAGAACTAGATAAACTTAAATCAAGTACGCTTAAAGAGCAGTTAAACGCTGCACTTGCTGACTTTTCCGATAAAGAAAAAGAGGTTGCAAAAGAATCAATTGAAAAATTCAGTGCTGACCCTATTAATTCTAATGAAAGCATCCAAGATATAGTTGATACAATTTTGGTAGCTATCGGCAAGGAAGTTTGTGAGCTAAAAAAGAAAAAAGTTAGTGAGCAAAACAGCTATAAATACGAAGATATTGATATTTTAGAAGAAGTTTTCGAGATAAACGAAACTTCTTCTATTTTTTAAGGAGGAATTTTAAATGGTAAAAGTAAAAACAATCGGCATGATAGAGAAAAATGCCAAAAATGAACCTACTGTTAAAGCACATGCAGACTTAAAAAACGGCACAATTTTCGTTATTTCTAGCGGTGTTACCGCTTACCCTACTGAAGGCACTCCGGAAAATCATCAAACCAAAGATTTATACATAGCGTTAAATTCAGGTTCGGGAGATGAAAGATATACTGATTTTACTATCAAAAAAGACGATTTTGTAAATGGATTTTTACTTAGAGCGTGGGAAAATCAAGAAATTATCTTTGACGAATCACATATCGAGTATGGACAAAATCAAAGCTACTCATCTCTTGATGTTGGTACAAAACTCGTTGCTACCAATAGTGGCAAATTTAAGATTGAATCAAGTGTTACTAACTATGGAATTTACTTTGAAATTACCGAAAAAATGCAATTTAACGGAAATGCTGTATCGGCAAAAATAGTCATGAATTAGGAGGAGAAAAAATGAATAATTTTGAAATGAACTCTGCCAGAAACGACAGAGATTTTTGTAACCCAAAAATAAGCAAAAAATCGCCTGTTGTAGAGATTTTTTCGCAAATGGTTAAAGGAACAGAACTTAAAGGTTTTGACAAAAGTATCATCAACAGAAGCGTAAAATTCATAAAATCACTTGCTGAAAAAGCTAAAATTGGCGACATTGCTTCAGCCTGTGAACTTAATAACATAAGACGTATTGTTATAGAACCTGAAATTATGAAAGAACTTAAACTTCTTAGTTTCTTCGGAAGTTATAAGAATCTTGCATACGGCGAAACAATAGAAATGGAAGTCTATTCCCACGAAGGAGAGAAATCAAGATTTCAAGCCTTAAACGGAGATGTTGTTTTCCCTGTTATCAAAAAGAAGAAATACCCTGTTGCACCTGAGGTTATTTCGGGCGGTTTTGCTTGTGATTACAGAGCTATGAGCGTTGGTGATATGACAAGGGAAAACGAGTGTATGCAGCAAATCAGAGTAGACATCAGAAACAAAGCAATAAAGTATGTTATCGAAAAAGTGTATGAAAAAATCAAGGCTGCGACAGGTGTTAAATATACCGCTGAAGCTGCCGGAATTACTAAAACTGCACTTGATAATATAATCAAAAATATTCGCAGATTCGGAAAAGTTTCTTTGATTGGTGATTACTCGGTTGTTTCGCAAGTCAATGACTTTACCCCATTCACCAGCGTAAACCCCAGCTTTACAGGTATGGCTGATACTGCAATGGAAGAAATCAGGAAATCGGGTCTTATTAACTTCTATAACGGCTGTGCGGTAGTCGAAATGCCAAACGCTTTTGACGTTACACATATTGTAGATAATAACTCCGGCAAAAACTTCGAAACGATTTTACCCGAAGGACTTTTATTTGTTGTACCTAATGGTATTAATTCGCCTATTCAGACTTTCACACGAGGTGGAATTACCTCATTTACAGGTAATGATGTAGCAACAGGTCAAGTGTTATCTCGCTTTGATCTTGAAATTGCAGCAGATATTGCCGAAAGTCATGAATACAAAATTGGAGTTATAAAAGATTCTAACTTCTAAAGAAAGGAAGATATAAATGGCTGAAAACACAAAAGTTAAGCTTAAAAATCTAACGAGCTGGATTTTAACTTTCAAGAGAATTAATGCTGTTGGGGACGTTGTAATGCCACCTAACAGCATAATTACTCTGAGCGAAGATGAGGTCATGGCTCAAATATATAACGGCAATAAACTTTTTGTCGGTGATGACGGAAAAGGCTCTCACGCACGCATCTTTATAGATAATGAGAATTTGAGAATCAATGCGGAGTTTGAGAGCAAAAACACAGGCAAAACACAAGAAGTTTTAACTGATAAAGTCCTAAAAGAGATCTTTGACGAAAAAACTCTTACGAAGTTTAAAGAAACCGTAAAATCTAAAGTTAAAACTCAAGCCGAAAAATTAAAAGTGGTAGAATACGCAAAGAAGTCAAAGCTTAATGATCATGATAAAATCGAGTTTCTTGAGAAACATACAGGCTTTAAGTTGGCAAACTCAAAATGAATACGTCATATATTGATGTTCTAAACGTTTTTCATTCGCTACTGAAATCTAAGTTTGAAATTGATGAGGACTTGGAATACCAATGGTTTCTGAATGCTCTTGCGGACTATGAGCTTGAAATAGGTTTTATTGAATTTAGTGAAGGAAGTCGCAGCTTTTCTTATGCTTTGCCTCGCTATACAATTAAAACCTTAGGATTAATCATGTATGTTAATTACCTAACGCAAGAACTAAGCCGTGTTATGAAACTCAACGGAATTATCGGGAAAGACATATCTTTAACAGGCATGGATGCAACAAAAAGAGTAACGCTTGAAGAACTCCAAAGCGAGAAAATATATGCCGAAAAGCTACTACACAAACAAAAGCAACACGCTTTTAACTAGGTGATTTATGGCAAAAAGTTGGTATTTAATGTCTAGACCTCTTTTTAATAGCGGTCTTGAAAAAGAAGAATTTGAAAACTATTCTCAAGAGGGATTTTCGGAGCTTTTGGAGTCCTTTATTTCAAGCTATATAGAGATCTACGACCAAAATTTTATACTCCTACAATCTCTAAAAGCTATCATCCAAAACGTTACCGCCGATGCGGAATCGAGTAGCTTTATCAGACAGATTTTAATTCCAATCGGTAACCTTAAAACAGGTTATTACGTTAAATATAACGGCTCTTTTTGGCTTATAAAAGATATTGTTGATAACAATGAAGTTTACGAAAAAGCAATAATGTTTTTCTGCAATTATAATATTAATTTCATTTCCGATGTTTCAAGCGAGATTGTTTCGTATCCTGTTCATATGAAAAACGCAACGCAGTACAATTCCGGCGAAACCGCAAGAGAGCAAGAAACTATCGGTTCATCTAAGTTTTTGATGTTTATTCCGTATAACGAAGAAACTATAAAAATCGATCATGGCAAACGTTTTTTAATTGACAAAAACCACGATAACCCCACAGCTTTTGAAATTACTCAAGTTGATACTATTTCTCATAACTTTGATGATGATTTTGCGGTTATTCGCTGGACTTTGGTAGAATCTCAATTTAATACAAAAACAGATAACAAAGAGCTTATGATTGCCGACTATTTCAAAAGCGAAAACGATAATGAAAGTTGGTTTTAATTATGTATCTTGACGAGCTTTCAAAATACAAATGTGAAATTATGAAACGACTTTGCGAAAATCCGAAAATTCAAGTTTTGATTTTATCTAAGGAAAGTCTAAATCCT
>JAFQTK010000080.1 GCA_017409065.1 bacterium | reverse complement strand
GCAGTATTTGGTGCCTTTTTAGGAATAGTCACATTGATTCCATACATAGGTATCTTGTCTTTTCTGATTTGTACTTTTGCAATGGGCAGCATAATATTGTTTTATTTACAAAAAATAGAATTAATTGGGGAATTAGAAACAAAATTGTGGTCAATATATGGTGCTATTAGCGGATTTGTTGGTTTCTTAGGCTTTTCAATAACTTTTGTACCATTAGCCACAATTATAGGATTATTTGTCAAAACGTCATACTACCTAGGTATTTCAATAATGTTTAGGATAGGGTTTTTCATTACATTATTAATGGTTTTATTTGTAGCACTAATTTCCGCATTAATGAACGGTTTTGGGGCAATGACTACATCCTATGCCCTAAATTTTTATAATGAAGTAAAAAAACAATAGAGGAAAATATGGGATTTACATCTAAAATAAAAACAATAGAATGGACAGATAATATTTCAAGAATGATTGACCAAACAATCCTTCCACATGAATTTAAAACTGTCGATATAAAAACTTGCGAAGAGATGTTTAACGCTATTAAAAACATGATAGTCAGAGGTGCACCTGCTATCGGAATAGCCGGAGCACACGGCATTTCATTGGCTGCATTAGAGCTTGCAAAAATCACTTCAAATAAAGATGAATTTATACAACTGCTAAAAAACAAAGCCGAGTACTTAAAATCGGCAAGACCAACTGCCGTAAACCTGATGTGGGCAATAGACAAACAAATAGAAATAGCAGAATCAACGAACTCAAATATCCAAACCATTGTGGAACTTATTGTTAAAAACGGGAAAAAAATGGAACTTGAGGATATTGAAATAAATAAGAAACTTGGAGATTATGGTGCGGAAATAATTCCTAAATCAGCCACAATTTTAACACATTGCAATGCGGGAGCATTAGCCACTGTTGGCTATGGTACAGCACTTGGAGTCATACGTTCAGCCTATGCAAAAGACCATTCTATAAAAGTATTTGCCGATGAAACAAGACCTCGCCAACAAGGTGCAAGGTTAACAACCTTTGAACTTACTGCTGACGGAATAGACACAACGCTAATAACAGATGGAATGTGTTCCTATTTCATGAAAAAAGGTATGATTGATGTTGTCGTAGTTGGTGCAGACAGAATTGCTGCCAATGGAGATACCGCTAATAAAATTGGAACATACACAGTTGCAATCGCAGCAAAATATCATAATGTCCCATTTTATATCGCAGCACCATTGTCAACAATAGACACAAACATAAAATCAGGAGATGAAATTATAATTGAAGAACGTGACCACAATGAAGTTACAACAATAAATGGGGAAAGAGTTTGTGCGGACAACGTAAACATAATAAATCCTGGGTTTGATGTCACACCAAATGAATTAATTTCAGGAATCATCACTGAAGCAGGAATATTAAAACCTCCATATAATGTATCTATAAAAAATGCTTTTTCAACAAAATAAAAGGGGCAATTACTATTGCCCCAAAGTAAGCGAATTTTTTTTTAATTTACGCACCAACGTACATCCTATCCCTTCATTTATAACTCATAGTTAAATTAACAAGCATAGCCTGCCAATAGACCTTCTCGTTCTACTAACATTCTAATTTTTTTGATAGCCCTTAATTCAGTTTGTCTGATACACTCTTTTGTTACCCCATAAAGATTTCCAATTTCTTCAAGAGTACTACGCTCAATATCACCCAAACCAAATCTCATACGAACAACTTCAGCTTCTCGCTCTTTTAGTTTACCGACGACCAAAGAAATATCATTTTTCAAAGATTCTAACTCAACATTCTGAGTTACTGATGCAGTTTCATCAACCAAAATGTCAGCCATTGAAACTTCTTTTCCTGAACTCAATTCAAATTCGCCTTCAATAGATAGTGATTTGTTATAAGCGTTCAAAAACGCATCAATTTTATTTGGTTCTATATTCATTTCTTTTGCTACATCTTCATTTTTTATACCGCAGTTATATTTTTGCTCCATTTGAGCTTTTACTTTCGAAAATTTAGAAAGAGTTTCTTGTACATATACCGGTATTTTCATGCAATATGCTTGTTCAGATATAGCCTTAAACATTGATTGCTTAATCCACCACGCAGCATAAGTGGAAAACTTGTATCCCAATTTGTAATTAAATTTTTCTGCCGCAATCATCAAACCTAAATTTCCTTCTTGGATTAAATCGACCATAGGCAATTTTGCAACGTGAATAACTTTTTTGGCAATTGTTAAAACTAACTTTAAATGTGACTGAACTAATTTTTGTTTAGCTTTTAGATCACCTTCATGTGCCAACTTTGCAATAGTTTTTTCTTCTGTGGCAGATAAGGATGGGATTTTTGAAATTTCCTTTACATAAGATTTGAAAGAATCATCATCAATTGGGGGGACGTTCTGATTTTTGGAAGGGTTAGTACTAGAACATTTTTTCAAAGAAATAGTTTCGGACATAAAACACAGCTCCTATTAAATTTTAAACACACACCTGTAAATATTGTAACTTTACTTTTTATTAACAACTAATCTGATATTTACAATATATCATACGATATATATTTTTTCAATACAAATATGAACTTTTATTACAAAAAGCTCACATTTTTAGCTTAATATTTACAAAAGTTAATATAAAATTAACGCAAAGCCCAATTAACAAACCTGTTCAAACATTGGAAACCTACTACACTTGCGGTAATAGGGAATGGAACACAAAAATATAGTGGTGATGAAAGTGCAAAATTACCCAATTCATTGAAAAATTTCTCTGTTCCACTTAAAGGTGCATCTGGTGATGGCTTGCCATAAATCCAATTTCTCAAAGTTGTAAATGGTTCAGATATAAAATCAGTTACAGCATCAAAAACCTTCATACAGCCTTGACCAACTCGCCCCCAAAAGGTCTTTGCGGGTGGACGTTCTGAAAATCTTGGTTGACATTCTCTCCACCCGGAATTACTTACTTGAGCTTCATACAAAACACCGTCAGCCCCCTTTACAGTCTCATAGCGAGCATTAGAGTCCCTTACTCCTTGAAATCTAACAAAATAAGGTTGAACCGGCTTTGCAGCTTGCTTCGGTTTTATCCTTCTTTTTGCACGTTTTACCTGCGGTTTCTTGGGAACTGGTGCAGGCTTTGGTGGAGTAGAACAAATATTTTCCGGAACAAAACCTGGTAAAGTCAAAATTGGACCCACTACCGGTTTTGTAACCAATGGAGTCAATGTTAATTGTTTATTTGGGGCATCCATGCCGGATGAGAAAACATTCTGATGTGTAAAAGCATCCCCAACTCCGTTACAAGGCGGATTTATACAGCTAAAAGTCAAAGCCATTTGCTATTTTCCTTAATCCTCTAAAATAAACATATCCTTGTATAAATAAAAATAAATTATTAAGTAAAATTGCCCCAAATTAACATTAATTTACACTCTTTGTTACATAAGTTTAAAAAAAATTTATTACATAATATTAAAATCTTTTATCCTTCGTGAGGTTGCAGTACAATTAAATGGGGATGTTAAAATTATGAAATTTTCTTATAGAGAGTTAAAAGAAATCACAGCCGCAATAGAACTCACAAACAATAGTGAACCTACTGGTTCCTATGAAATATCAACAGATACACGGACTATATCAGCAAATAATGTTTATGTCCCATTAAAAGGTGAAAGCTTTGATGGGGAGCTTTTTATAGAAACGGCTTTAAATAAAGGAGTTGAAGGCTACTTTACATCAAAAAAAGATAACATCTTCACTAACGCAAAATTCGGACTTTTTGTGGAAGATACAAAACTGGCATACTTAAAGCTTTCAAACTATTATAAAAAAAAGATTAAGCCGACAACTATTGCAATCACTGGTTCTTCTGGCAAAACAACAACAAAAGAAATCTTTGATGCCATTTTTAAAAATAACAGACACACCCACAAATCAGCACTCAATCATAATAATGAAATCGGTTTGTGCCAAACACTTTTAAGCATGCCTACGAATACTGAATTTTTAATAGTTGAAATGGGAATGAGAGGATTAGGGGAAATTGAATTACTCTCAAAATATGCACAACCTGACTATGCAGTAATTACAAATATTGGAACAGCACATATCGGACGGCTTGGTTCTAGAGAAAATATCGCAAAAGCAAAATGTGAAATAACCAAATATATGTCACAAAACGGCACTTTGGTAACCCTTAAAGACGAACTATACAAAACCACACTAAAAGATTTTAAGGGTAGGCATTTAACCATTGATGAAACACCAAGCAATTTTAAACCAATATCAATGACAAAAGACTACTCTGAATTTATATATAAAAACAACACATATAAATTAAATGTCGGTGGAGAATACAACATAAAAGATGCATTACTGGCTATTCAAACGGCTCTACTTTGCGGACTTACACCCACTGAAATTCAAACCGGACTTGCTACCTATAAACCAATTGAAAAACGTTTTGAAGAAACAAAAATAGGCAGCTTGAATATAATAAACGACAGCTATAACGCCAATCCAGATTCTATGAAGGCGGCAATAAAGACATTTATTGAGCTTTATGAGGGAGAAAAAATACTTATTCTGGCAGATATGAAAGAATTAGGTGCGGATGAAATCAAATATCATAAAGAAATAGGTACATTTTTAAACCAATTTGAAGATATAAGACTATATACGGTCGGAGATTTAGCAAAAAATATTTCTAATGAAACAATTCATCCAACTAAGCATTTTTGCAGTAACATGGATGTAGCAAAAGAATTAAAAAATATAGAAACGAGTACACATATTTTATTAAAAGGCTCTCGTTCTATGAAACTGGAAGAAATTATCGAGGAGATAAAAAAATGATTATAACAATAGTGGCAGCACTTGTTGCACTAGTTTTATCACTACTATTCGGAGTTGTTTATCTTGATTTTTTAAAGAAAAAAGTTTATACGCAACCTGTTTTAGAAGATGCACCTGAAACCCACGCAAAAAAGAACGGGACCCCAACAACAGGCGGAGCAATGATAGTTCTTGCAATAATAGTGGCATCTATTATCGCACTTCCAATGGAACAGGTTACTACTCCACAGGCATTTTTGATACTTTTAACGCTATTTTTCTTTACTTTAACAGGATTTCAAGACGATATGCAAAAAATTACAAAAAACCAAAACAAAGGTTTAAGTCCCAAAGGAAAACTTTTTTTGCAGTTTACAATAGCTCTTTTACCGACACTTTACTTATTTATGAATAAAATGACATTAGTAAGCATACTGGGATTCAATTTGGATTTAAGTTGGTTTTATCCGATATTTTCAATATTTGTAATAACAGGTGCTTCCAATGCAGTAAACCTTACAGATGGGCTAGACGGATTAGCTTCATCAAATTGTGTAGTTGCGTTTGCTTGCTGTGCAATTATTGCATTATTAGGTGGAAATGCTGACATCGCAATCATCTGTGCAGCAACAGCAGGAGCTTGTTTAGGCTTCTTATATTTTAACAAACACCCGGCACAAGTATTTATGGGTGACACCGGTTCTTTGGCACTTGGCGGTTTACTTGGAACAGTTGCCGTTATGGGAAAATTTGAACTATATTTGCCATTCCTTGCTGTAATATTTATAATAGAAACATTATCTGTTATGATTCAAGTTTCAAGCTTTAAACTCACAGGGAAAAGAATTTTTAAAATGTCACCAATTCACCATCATTTTGAACTATGCAATTGGTCTGAAGTCAAGATAGTTAAAGTGTTTTCAATCATAACATTAATATTTTCAGCGTTAGGGGTTGCGATATATTGGATAACAAAAACAGGATTAATATAATGAAAAGAAATTGGTACGATATTAAAGTTTTAATACTAGGATTTTCAAAAAGCGGTATATCCGCAGCAAGATACCTTGCAAGTAAGGGTGCTAAATGTTTTATAACAGAAAAAAAAGCTATGAAAGAAGAAGATAAAGCATTAGTGGAAGAACTTGCACAAAACGACATCTTGTGTGAATTTGAGCAACATTCAGAAGAATTTATTGCTGATTCGCACATAGCTATTACCAGTCCGGGAATCCCACCGCACTCAGAACTAATTTCAAAAGTAAAAGAACATAATATACAAATAATTAGTGAAGTCGAATTAGCGTACAGGGAAACAACAACACCCTTTATTGCAATCACAGGAACAAATGGAAAAACAACAACTACTTCATTGACATCACATATTCTTTCATCAAAATACAATGCCCCTGTTTGCGGTAATATAGGTATTCCGCCCACATCACTACTTAATAATGAAACAGATTACTTTGTTACAGAACTAAGTTCGTTCCAAATCGAATATAGTAGCGGCTTCAAAGCTCAGATTGCAATGTTTTTGAATTTCACCCCAGACCACATAGACTGGCACGGGGGGCTTGATAATTACTTTGAATCAAAATCTAAAATATTCAAATCCCCATTAACTCCAATATTTGGAATATTTAATGCTTTAGATGAAAAAGTTTGTGAGCTGGCACAAAAAACATTTTCTGAAAATTTTTATTTTGGGAAAGAATTAGAAAAAAATTGCTGCTATATAAATAATGACTCAATTTGGTTCAAAAGAAAGTCAAAAGCAGAACAAATAATTGATATTTGTGATATTCCACTGGTTGGCGAACATAATTACCAGAATGTTATGGCATCGATTATTGCCGCTAAACTTGTCGGAATAGAAAATGAAGATATAAAAAATGCAATAATGAGTTTTAAAGCAGTAGAACATCGTTGCGAATACACTGCAAAAGTTGGAGATATCGAATTTTACAACGATTCAAAAGCTACCAATCCTGAAGCGTCAATTGTAGCAATACGTTCATTTCCAAACAAGTCTGTTACACTAATTGCAGGTGGCAGAGATAAAATGACATCGCTTGATGATTTTTGCAAATCGATTAATGAATGCATATCAGACGTTATTTTGATAGGAGAAGCAGCTGATAGATTTGAGCAAGCATTGCATGAGAATAATTATACTAAAATACACAGGGAAACAAGCCTTGAGGGTGCAATAAATAAGTCCATTGAATTAGGAAACAATATATGCTTGCTTTCCCCTGCTTGTGCAAGCTTTGACATGTTTGACAACTATGAAGTCAGAGGAGAAGTTTTCAAAAACTATGTCAAATCCCGAGTATAGAAAAATATTAAAAAACAAACTTAACTCATTAAACTCAACAATTTTATCAGAGCCTGATGGCACGTTAATTGTAATAGTTGCATTTTTAGTAACTATTGGTATTATGGCGATATTTTCCGCAACTGCACAAAAGGCTATGGATGAAGGAGCAAACCCTGCTGCATATATACTTAAACAATTATTTTGCTTAGGTATTGGTGTTTTTGTAATGAAATTTTTTATTAATTTTGATTACAAAAAACTTGCACATCACTCAATTTGGATAGCTTGGGGGGTAGTAATTTTATTAGCACTTGTTGACTATACAACACTAGGGATTACGGTTAATGGAGCAAAACGTTGGATGATGTTAGGTCCACTCCAATTTCAGCCGTCAGAATTGGCAAAAATATCGTTAATACTTTTATTAGCAAATGCGTTCTACAAAGATGCAGAATTATTTGTAAGCAGAAAATTTAAGTATTACATTCCAATTTTAGCAATGATTTTCCTTATTTACAAACAACCAAACCTCTCTATGATATTGCTACTACTGATAACAGGATTAATCATGTATCTTTCATCCGGAGGCCCGCTAAAAATGATATTAGGTGCAGGGGTAGTCGGTTCAGCAATACTATGTGTTTTTATAAAACCTTACCAACTTAACCGTATAAAAATATGGTTTAATCCTGAAGCCGACCCGCTCGGACAAGGGTACAACGTAATCCAATCAAAATTGGCATTTGCAGCAGGCGGACTTTGGGGTGTAGGATACGGTAACTCCAAACAGAAATTAGCTTGGCTTCCTGAAGGACACACTGATTTTATTTTCGCAGTTGTCGGAGAAGAAGCCGGTTTTTTGGGATGTTTACTCATAATTTGTCTATTTTATGGATTAGTACACAGAGGATTAATAATTTCCTCTAGATGCCCTGATATTTTTGGAAAACTGGTTGCAGTAGGGATAACAATTATGATTGGGGTGCAAGCAGCATTAAACATGAGCGTAGCAAGTTCATTCTTACCTGCCACAGGAGTCCCGCTTCCATTTATTAGTTATGGTGGTACTTCGCTTATTGTTAATATGGCAATGATGGGAATACTGCTAAATATATCAAGAAAAAGAATTAGAAGGATTAATAACATTGAATAATAAGGCTAAAAAAGTATATTTTGTAACAGGTGGCGGAACAGGAGGACATATTTACCCCGCTATATCTATTGCAAAAGCACTAAGAGATGATTCAACTACTCAAAAAGTTTTTTATATCGGTAATCCTAAAAATCTTGAAGCTAAAATTGCAAAAGATGAAGGCTTTGAATTTTTGCCAATTGACGTAACTTCTATGCCAAGAAAGCTTAATTTTGATTTCCTAAAATGGGGGATTAAACTAGATAGTGCAACGTGCAAGGCTCTTTTTTATATCTTTAAGTACAGACCAAATGCCGTCTTTGGCACAGGCGGATACGTTTCAGCTCCAGCTATTATTGCAGCACTAATAACAAACACACCATATATGATACACGACTCCGATGCACATCCGGGGATTGTATCCAGATATGTGGCAAGCGGAGCAAAGGTAGTTTCTGTCGCATTTAGTGAAGCTAAAAATCATATAAAAAATAAAAATATAAAAGTATTCGGCAACCCAATAAAACAAGAATTTTTCAACATTTCAAAGTCAGACGCAAAAAAAGAATTAAACATCCCCAAAGGGCTTACTTTGCTAATTATGGGCGGCTCGCAAGGTGCAATGAATATAAACCATACGGCAATAAATTGCCTTCAATACTTTGTCGAAACATTAAAATTAAACGTAATACTTCAAACAGGTGCAAAGAATTACGATGCAACAATTGAATTTTTAGAAAAAATATATCCTGAGTACAAAAACTCTGACAAAATTATAATAAAACCTTATTTTGACAATATGGCATTACCTCTTAATGCGGCAGACATAGCCATAGCAAGAGCCGGTTCATTAAGCTTGTCTGAACTTTCAGCCGTAAAAATCCCATCAATACTGATACCATTCCCATATGCAGCAGCTGACCACCAAAGAAAAAATGCTAAATGCTATGAGAAGGCAGGTGCTTCTGTTTATATTGATGATTTTGAATTAAATAAAGAAAAACTTGAATCAACTGTAAAAGAGCTTATTTCTAATCCTGAAAGACTTGCAAGAATGTCTGAATCAACAGCACAGTTTTGCAAACCTAATGCCGCATCTCAAATTTTAGAAACACTTAAAGAGATTGCCAAATAATGCAAAATTATTATGAACAAAGCGTAAAAATATTAACATCCACCGAAAAGTTCCATATTTGTCTTGGATTAGAACGAATACAGGCACTGCTTAAACTGTTTGACAATCCGCAGGACAAAATTAAAATTATCCACGTTGCAGGAACAAACGGAAAAGGCTCTTTTTGTTCAATTGTCAGTTCTATACTTCAATCTGCGGGTTATCAAACCGGACTTTTTACTAGCCCGCATCTTGTCAAATATACGGAACGAATAAAAATAAATTCTTTCCCAATATCAGATAAAGACTTCTACAAAATACTAACAGAAGTAGAAAATAAAGCAAAAGAAAATAATATTTATCTCACAGAATTTGAAATATTAACAGCCGTTGGATTTATTTATTTTGAAAGAAATAAAGTCGATTTTGCAGTTATAGAAGTTGGTTTAGGCGGGCGTTATGATGCAACCAACATAGTAAAACACCCAGTCCTCACCGCTATAACATCCATTTCACTTGACCACACAGATAGACTGGGAAATACAATTTCCGAAATAGCACACGAAAAATCAGGGATTCTAAAACCCGAAGTGAAATGTATCGTATCAAAATCAAATGCTGGCTTAAACGTAATACAAGATAATGCAAAACTAACTAACGCAAAACTTATTACTACAACAGATTTTGTCGAACTGGACAATGCAGAGAACACCAACAAAGCAATATTTGACGGAAAATCATATGAATTTAGCCTACTAGGTGAATATCAAGCACAAAACTTATCACTTGCACTTACGGCAATAAAAGAACTGCAAAAAAATAATATTTTAATCGAAGACCCCCACATAAAAGATGGTCTAAAAAACGTAAAACACAACGGCAGATTTCAATATATAAAAGATTTAAATTTAATAATTGACGGAGCTCACAATCCTGATGGAGCAAAAGTTCTACGCAATTCGCTAAACAAATTATTCAAAAACAAACCTATAAGATTTATTTACGCAACAATAAATACAAAAGACTACAAAACTATTTTAAACACATTGATTACTAGTGCAGATGAACTGATATTATATAATTTTAACAGACAAAATGCAGTACCAACTAAAGAACTTAAAAAAGTTATAGCATTTGAAACTAAAATTGCAAATGACACAAAAGACGTTATAAAAATAATAAAACAAGCACAGAATTCTGATATTCCTACAATATTAACAGGTTCACTGTATGCAATTGGAGAATTATATCCACATATAAAAAAATTAAAATATAGCCCAACTGTCTAATTCACAAAAAACTACGTTATCACTACTATAAAGTAGATGTCAGTAGGAGCAGAACAAATGGATAAAAAACAAGCAGAAAAAACACAAAAACCAATAACCGTCGTTATTATTGAAGACTACACACTCACAAGGGTAGGCTTACGTTCATCACTGAACGAATATGCCCATATTAACGTAATAGGCGAAGCCTGTGACGGAATTGAAGGTGTAGAAATTGTATCAAAACTAAAACCTGATGTAGTTTTAATGGACTTAGGACTTGCAGGGATGAATGGCATAGAGGCAACCAGTAAAATAACAGAAATATCACCGAAAACAAGCATAATTGCATTAACATCTCACGACAGAGAAGAAGAAGTAATGGCAATGCTAGGTGCAGGGGCAAAGGGATACTGTCTTAAAGACATTGATCCTGAAACACTATCAGGGGTTATACAAAATGTTGCTAAAGGGGCTTGCTGGCTAGATCCGGGAATTGCTCGTTGGGCATTAAATCAATTTCCTCGTCCTAAAGACCCAACTATTATGCCCGGTGGAATGTTTACTGATTCCAGAACACAACTTACAGAAAGAGAACTTGAAGTTCTTAGATTGCTTGTTGCGGGCAAAAGCAACACTGAAATTGCAAATGAACTAATAGTAAGCGTACATACTGCTAAAGCACACGTTTGCTCGATATTACAAAAACTTTGCGTTGATGACAGAGTGCAAGCTGCTGTTAAAGCAATAAAAGAAAACATAATCTAAAAGACTTGGCTTTAGCCAAGTCTTTTTATATCAATTTAAATCTAATTAATCTGAAAAATGCTTATAAGTAGCTGATTTTATCAGTTTTTCATCTATAAGATAACTTTGTTCTCCAAATCTAACCACAGAAACCGGATTTTCAGATGACTCAACTACTCTACCTATAATATGAAAATCAGGAATATTTAAAATTCTTGCATACTCCGCATTCATAGTAACCAACAATGAAAAATCCTCAGCTCCAAATAAAATAGTTTCAAAAATATTACGATTAAATTTCTTACATACATTTTTGAAATCTTCAGTTAAAGGTATATTTGAAACATCTACATCCAAAACACACTTTGAAGCCATTGAAATTTTGTATATTGCATCAGCCAATCCATCAGAAGTGTCCATTGCACAAAACTTTGTAATAGGCAATTCACTGAATTTATATACAGCATCCAAATCAATTTCCGGTGACAAATGAGCCTTAGTAAAGGCAGTATTTGAACTTGAATTTTCAGACAACTCCAACAAGCCCAATGAGCTATCCCCAGCAGAACCAAATAGCAGCACCAAATCACCTTCTTCTGCATATTGACGTCCTGCTTCGATACGTCTTATTTGCTGACCAATCGCACAAATGGAAATAACAATTTTATCACTTCTTGTCAAATCTCCGCCACAAACACAACATTTATACATTTTACACGCAGCTTCAATTCCTTCATAAAATTTCTCAACAAAAGCCTTTGAAATATTTTGAGGCAAAGATAACGAAATAGAAATATATTTTGGTAAAGCTAAAGAAGCTCTTAAGTCCGAAACATTGACGGCAATCGATTTCACAGCCAACTCAAACGGATTGGTTGTATTTAAAGAAAAATGAACATCTTCAACCAATGTATCTTGCGTAACTATAAGTGGTAAAGATGCAACATAATCATAAATTTTCGCACAATCATTCCCTAAAAATTCAGTTCTTGATAGTTTTCTATTTATTATTTCTAAAATATCAAATTCATTCATACACAAATTATACACAATGCAGAAAGTTTACACAAGATAAATGTACAATAGGCTTGAACTCTTTTGCTTTATGTAGTATGATTTAAGCAGAATTATTAAACATGGAGTTATTTTAAAGAATGTTTGAACGTTTTACCGAAAAAGCAATCAAAGTAATAATGCTTGCTCAAGAAGAGGCACGTCGTCTTGGACACAATTTTGTCGGAACAGAACAAGTTCTATTAGGCTTAATTGGAGAAGGAACTGGCGTTGCTGCTAAAACTCTTAAAACTATGGGAGTTACACTAAAAGATGCCAGAGCTGAGGTTGAAAAAATTATAGGCAGAGGCTCAGGATTCGTTGCAGTTGAAATCCCTTTCACACCTAGAGCAAAAAGAGTCTTAGAATTATCTTGGGACGAAGCAAGACAACTCGGACACAATTACATCGGGACAGAACATCTACTACTAGGCCTTATTCGTGAGGGTGAAGGTGTGGCAGCAAGAGTTTTAGAAAACCTTGGTGTTGATATGAATAAAATTCGCAGTTCTGTTATAAAAATGTTAGGTGACACAAAACCTCAAACAGCAGCAGCTGGAGCGGGAATGTCTTCTTCAGGTTCAAAAGCTAAAACTCCAAGTCTTGATGAGTTTGGAACAGACTTAACTCTGGCAGCTCAAGAGCAAAGATTGGACCCTGTTGTTGGCAGAGAAAAAGAAATTGAGCGTGTTGTTCAAATTCTTGCTCGCCGTACAAAAAACAATCCTGTTTTACTTGGTGAACCCGGTGTTGGTAAAACAGCAGTAGCAGAAGGCTTAGCACAAAGAATTGTTAACTGCGAAGTTCCGGACATTCTGGAAAGTAAAAAAATCATTCAGCTTGATATGGGATTGCTTGTTGCCGGCACAAAATACAGAGGTGAATTTGAAGAAAGATTGAAAAAAATCATGGATGAAATTCGCCAAGCAGGCAACGTAATTCTTGTTATAGATGAAATGCACACACTCATCGGAGCAGGAGCCGCAGAAGGTGCTATTGATGCAGCTAATATTTTGAAACCTGCTTTATCAAGAGGCGAAATCCAAGTTATTGGAGCTACAACTTCTGATGAGTACAGAAAATATGTTGAAAAAGATCCGGCTTTAGAAAGAAGATTCCAACCTATTTTAATTGACGAACCTTCAAATGACGAATCTGTTGAAATTCTTAGAGGGTTGAAAGGTAAATATGAAGAACACCACAGATTGAACATTTCGGATGCCGCAATTATTGCAGCAGTTGAATTAAGTTCTAAATATATTACAGACAGATTTTTACCTGATAAAGCAATTGATATTATTGATGAAGCTGCATCAAAAGTTAGACTTCATGTTTCAACATTACCACCTGAAGGTAAAGAGTTGGAAAAAGAACTTAAAGCAGTAGTCAAAGAAAAAGAAGATGCTATTAGAAACCAAGAGTTTGAACATGCTTCAGATTTAAGAGATAAAGAAGCTGACTTAAAAGAAAGAATCCGAGAAATGGTTCAAGAGTACAGAGAAGAACACGATGCAAACAAACCAACTGTTACTCCTGAACATGTAGCCGAAGTTGTCAGCACGATGACAGGAATTCCGACTGCAAAAATTACAGAAGGGGAATCTGAAAGACTGATGAAACTAGAAGACACACTCCATGCTAGAGTTATCGGTCAAGACTCAGCTGTTGTTGCTATTTCAAAAGCAATCCGCAGAGCTCGTGTAGGTCTAAAATCACCTAACAGACCTATCGGTAGCTTCATTTTTTCAGGTCCAACCGGTGTTGGTAAAACTGAGTTGGCTAAAGCTCTTGCTGAAGCCGTATTTGGTTCAGAAGACAACATGGTTCGTGTTGATATGTCTGAGTTTATGGAAAAACACTCAACAGCAAAACTTATTGGTTCACCTCCGGGATACGTCGGATACGATGACGGTGGACATATGTCAGAAATTATTCGTAAGAAACCTTACAGCGTAGTTCTTTTTGATGAAATCGAAAAAGCTCACCCTGACGTGTTTAACATAATGTTGCAAATTTTGGATGATGGTAGATTGACTGATGCTAAAGGTCGTCATATCAACTTCAAAAACACCATTATTATTATGACATCGAACGTTGGTGCAAGTATGATTACAACAACCGGCAAACTTGGTTTCTCAGTTGCAGACAACGCAGAAAAAGACAAATACGAAAGACTAAAAGATACAGTTATGGAAGAAATGAAAAAATCATTCAAACCGGAATTTCTTAACCGTATTGATGACATAATCGTGTTTGCTCACTTGAGTAAACCTGAAATCCGTCAAATTGTAGACTTACTTTTGAAAGACTTATTCAAACGTCTTAAAGAACAAGAATTAAGCGTTGAAGTATCTGATGAAGTTAAAGATGCTTTAGCTGATGAAGGATACAATGAAGCTTATGGTGCAAGACCATTGAGAAGAGTAATTCAAAAGAAAATTGAAGATGTTCTTGCTGAAGAAATACTTTCAGGGCAATACAAAGCGGGGGATACAATCTATCTAAATCTCGATGCTGATAAGAAAATATGCTTTGATAGAGATAAATCAAAACAAGAAGCTTAAACGAAAAACCTCTCCAAAAGGAGAGGTTTTTTATTTTAAAAAAACTAATCTAAACTGATATAAACTAAGCTAGAAGTTTAGATTTAAACCGTTCAACGTCTTCTGCCGTATCTATACCGACTGCATTATCTTTAACCACAGCAGTTATAATTTTCATTCCGTTATCCAAAACTCTTAACTGCTCTAAACTTTCAGTTTTTTCTAAACTTGTTTGAGGTAATGATGTCATCTTAAACAACGCATCACGTTTGTATCCATAAATACCCATATGTCCGTAAAATTCATGATTTTCAATATTTCTCTCATATGGGATTTTAGAACGAGAAAAATACATTGCGTAACCTGCAAGATTTTTCACGCACTTCACAACGTTAGGATTGTTTAATTCATCTTCACTTTCGATAACTCTTATCAACGTAGATACATCGGCATCCTCATTAGTCAATAAAGCTGAAATACAAGAATCAATACTTTCTGGCGTAATTAGAGGTTCATCTCCTTGAACATTGATAATATATTCAATATCAGGTCTTTTTTGTGCAACCTCAGCAATTCTATCGCTACCGCACTTATGCTCAACGCTAGTCATCATTGCATTAGCCCCGAATTTGCCACAAGCTTCTAAAATCGCTTCGTGGTCAGTTGCAATAATTACCTCATTCGCCAATTTTGAAGCTTTAGCTTTTTCCCATACATACTGAATTATAGGTTTTCCCTCAACCTCAATTAACGCTTTAGCCGGTAATCTGGTTGAACCGTACCTTGCAGGTATAATTATAGCAATTTTTCCACTCATAATGCCTCCAATAAATGTTACTTTTGCACAACCAAACCAACCCAATGTCCGTTTTCCAAACGTTCTACAAGGTTTAATTTCTCACGTTCAATTGCGTTTAAAACAACATACTCTTTCTCATCTAATATTCCTGAAAGAACCATTTTACCATTTGGTTTTAAAAGTTCTTTTAATTCAGCCATAATCTCATCCAAAACATTGTGCAAAATATTCGCACAAACGAAATCATAAGTTTTACCAATCAAATCAGCTGAGGTAGCTTCGAAAAACTTTATTTTATCTTCAACATTGTTCAATGTAGCATTATCAACAGCAACAGGAATAACAACAGGGTCGTTATCAACAGCAACTGCATACTTAGCACCAAGCTTAACCCCACATATTGCCAAAATACCCGACCCACATCCTATATCAGCCAACTCAGCATTTTGAGGCATATATTTTTCCATAGCACACACGCATAATTGAGTTGTACCATGAGCACCGGTTCCGAATGCCATTCCAGGGTCAAGATTTACAATTATTTCCCCATCCTTCGCAATATAATCTCTCCAAGTTGGTCTAATTACAATTTTTTGAGAAATTTTTGTTGGCATCCAACTTTTTTTCCATTCTTCAGACCAATCCTTTTCTTCTATTTGAACAATTGACACATCAATATCAATAGAATCATTGATATTTTGCAGAATAACATCTTTTATATCTTGCACAGCAGCATAAGCACTTAAAAATGCTCTCATGCCTTCAGCTTTTCCCGTGCGTCTAAGCTCTTTAAATGTTTCTTCTTCAAGAACTACACCTTCACAGGAAAATTCATCAAACAAAACTTGAGCAATAACATCTTTTATATCTTCAACATCCCCAAAAGGTTCAGCAGTATCATCAAAATCACCAAATGGAGATTCAACCGTATTTAAAACCTCAGGCTCTGAATTAGAGCCTGAAGAATCAATTTTAATAGTAACTTGCCAATAATTATTCATTATTCGTTAAACACACCCATTCTGCGGAACTTAGAATAACGGTCATCTTTAAGCTCTTGAGCAGACATGCCTGCCATTTCATCAAGATTACTCAAAATTTTTGATTTCAAATTATCCGCTGTTAATTGATGATCATAATGAGCACCACCCATTGGTTCTTTAACAACATCATCAATAATATCGAACTTAAGCAAATCATCAGCTGTAATTTTAAGTGCTTCCGCTGCCTGAGCCGCTTTTGATGCATCTCTCCACAAGATTGAAGCACAACCTTCCGGTGAAATTACTGTATAATAAGCATGTTCGAGCATCAATACCTTGTTTGAAACAGCTAACCCTAAAGCT
>JAFQTK010000079.1 GCA_017409065.1 bacterium | reverse complement strand
TTTTTCAAAAACAATTAAAAATAAAATAATGGAGGAGAAATAAATGAGTGAAACTCTATCTTACAACATAATGGAAATTATGCAGATGATTCCGCATAGATATCCATTTTTATTAGTAGACAGAATAACAGAAGCAGTTCCTGGAACATCTTGCAAAGGTTACAAAAACGTGACAATGAACGAAGAATTTTTCTGCGGTCATTTCCCAAATAACCCAATTATGCCTGGAGTTCTGCAAATCGAAGCACTTGCTCAATTGAGTGCAGGCAGTTTAATGTCCTTGCCTGAATATAAGGGAAAGTTAGCTCTTTTTGCGGGAATTGATAATGCTAAATTCAAAAATGTTGTTCGTCCGGGCGACAGATTAGATATGGAAAGTTACATCACTAAACGCAAAGGACCAATTGTTAAATGTGACGTAAAAGGTTTTGTAGACGGCAAATTAACTGTTTCAGCAGAATTAACATTTGCTATTAATTAAGAAAGAAGGCAAACATGATTCATTCAACAGCAATTGTTTCTCCCGATGCAATTATCGGTGAAGGGTGTGAAATTGGAGCTTATGCATACATAGGCGAAAACGTTAAACTTGGCAATAATGTAAAAATTATGCCTCACGCATATCTTGAACATTGTGAAATCGGTTCAGGAACGTCAATTGCTCCATTTGCATCAATTGGCACAGCTCCTCAAGATTTAGGCTATAAAAATGAGCCTACAAAAACTTACATAGGCGAAAATTGTATAATCAAAGAATACGCAACCGTTAACAGAGGTGCTGTTGGGGATGGAGATTGCACCCGAGTCGGCAATAATTGTATGTTAATGACATCTTCACATATCGCACATAACTGTGTTATCGAAGATGAAGTAATCCTCGCAAACCTAGCAACTCTGGGGGGACACTGCCGTGTCGGAAAAGGTGCATTTATCGGTGGAATGAGTGTATTCCATCAAAACGTTAGAATCGGTGAAATGTGTATAGTAAGTGGATTTTCAGCAGCTAGACAAGATATTCCGCCATACTGTAAAGCCGATGGACGACAACCAACAATTCACGGCATTAATGCAATAGGATTAAAACGTCGTAATTTCTCATTAGAAGAAAGAACTAATCTTAAAAATGCGTTCAAAATTTTTGACAGTGGACTATATACTGCAACAAAAGCTTGCGAAATAATTGAACAAACAATTCCACAAGACGAACACGTTAAAAAATTAGTTGAATTTGTGAGAAGCTCAAAAAGAGGAGTACTACTCCGTTCAACAAGAAAACATACATCGGAGGCATCTGAAGAATAATGTCTAATATTTGGGAAAAATACGCTAAAGTTTTGGTTGAATATTCAACGAACGTACAAAAAGGTGAATTAACGGTCATTAAGACTGACAACTCTCAATCCGCACCGCTAATAAACGAAATATATAAAGCCGTCTTAAACCGTGGCGGATATCCGATGGTACGTTGCGGCATAGACGGTCTTACAGAAACATTTTTTAAGAATGCTTCAGATGAACAACTTGAGTTTGTTGATGAAATGACAAAAATGGAATATAACACTGTAAAAAACTTTATATCCATTTCCGCTCCGTCTAATGTAAAACAATTAGCACGCATTTCTCCTGAAAAACAAGCTAAACGTTCTAAAGCTACACATCAACTTTCAGAAACACTTATGAATCGGTCAGCTAAGGGGGATGCTAATTGGGTGATTGCAGACTTCCCGACTCAAGCATTAGCACAAGAAGCAAGAATGTCATTAGAGGATTACACTCAATTTATCATAAACTCATGCTATCTTGACGTTGAAAACCCCGTCGAAAAGTGGAAAGAAATCGAAAAAGAACAACAAGGAAAAACCGATTATCTTAACACAACAACTAAAATTAGAATTGTTGGAGAAAAAACAGATATTACATTTTCAACTGAAGGCAGAAAATGGATAAATTGCTGTGGAATAAATAACTTCCCGGATGGTGAAATTTTCACATCTCCAGTAGAAAATAGTGCAAATGGGCAAATTTATTTTGATTTTCCTGCAATTTACAGAGGGAATGAAGTTAATAAAATTTTATTAACCCTAAAAGACGGCAAAGTCATAGACCATAAAGTAGAACAAGGTGATGATTTCTTTACCGCAATGATTAACCAGGACGAAGGTGCAAGATTCGTAGGAGAAATTGCAATCGGCACTAATGACAGAATCCAAGAAATTACGGGAAACATATTGTTTGACGAAAAAATAGGTGGCTCAATCCATATGGCACTTGGAGCTTCTTATCCGGAAACAGGAGGACAAAATGTTTCCGGATTACATTGGGATTTAATCAAAAACATGAAAAATGGCGGTAAAATATACGCTGATGACAAGTTAATCTATGAAAACGGGAAATTCTTAATATAAGAAAAAGCCGAGTAAATCGGCTTTTTCTTTATGTACAATTTTGAAAAATTATTTTAATAAACTAAGCAACTCAATCAATCGATTTGGCACAGGTTTGCCTTCCTCTTGATAAATATCTATTGCTGTTTGTACGGCTTGTCTATTTTTTTTCAAATTTCTTGCAGTCAATTTCGAATACATCTCTAAAAGATTTTTATTTTCTAATTCGACTCTCTCTGCATCAGCATGAACCTTGCGAATATAAGCACTAAGTTCTTCACCATTTGTAATATTTTCTGCCTTTTTTGGGGCTAATGCTACTCTAATCGGATTTGTACGGGCAATATTAGACGAGAACATATTAACTGGGTGCATAAATACTTCCTTTATTAACTTTCTATTACAGAATAATTCTAAATATTATTTTTTGCGATTTTTACAAAATTTTGTTAAAAAAAGTTACAATAATAAACATTTTTTTATACTGAATATTTATTATTTTATGGACTATATTTCTTTATAAGTTATAATATTTTGTGTAAGTTTAGATGGTGATTTTATGTCAAATAACAATACAAAAAACATTGATTTTAACTGCGATTTAGCACAGAGTTTCGGAGTTTATAAAAACGAATCAGAATATGATTTGTTGAAATATGTTTCATCCGCCAGTGTATCTTGTGGATTTCACGCAGGAGATCCGCTAACAATAAGAGAAGCACTATTGCAAGCAAAAAAACATAATGTTGCAATAGGTGCCCATATCGGATTTGATGACATTCAAGGCTTTGGACTTAAAAATATGGACTTACAACAAGAAGAAATTGAAGCTATTGTGTTGTACCAAATTGGTGCAATTGCATCTATGGCTAAATCTTACGGTGTTGATATTGAATTTGTAAGACCACATGGTGCAATGTACAAAAGAGCCGCTAATGATTTTGAATTTTCATTGGCAATAGCTAACGCAATTAAAAAATTCGATGAATGGTTAATATACTACGGTGCAACAAGTGAAACTTTAGATAAAGTTGCTGAAGATGCAAAAATCAGGGTTGCTCACGAAATTCAACTAAACCGCATATACAACGAGGATGGGACAATAGACTATACCTCAAATAGCGTTAGCAATGTAGATTTCGCGGCAAACAGATTAAACAATATCCTCCGTCATTCTTCGGTTAGAAATAACGAAGGAAGATTAACCGAGGTAAAATGCGACACAATACATTTTTCATCAACATCCGAAAATATTTTAGAAATCATAAAAAGAGCAAATGAAATTATTACTCCTGTACCGGTGAACTTCAAGAAAGCAGCGGTTTCCGGTTGGGTATAACACGAAAATAAAATGGAGTTAATATGTTAAAAAATTTAAGAAAAAGCTTAAGAATCCCTAAAGATATGACTTGGCTCATTCCTGGCATGCAAGTAAAAAGATGGTTTGCCGCAATTTTTTCCGGTGTTTTATTAGCGGGTTTAGGCATTCTGATTTTGCTTGATTTACGTCCGATTCTTTCCATTATGGAATGGGTTAAAACGTTTGCACAAGCAGTTCCATCTGAATTAGTAGCTTGGTGCTTCGTCGTACTTGGAGCATTGATATTTTTTATAGGTTGGAAAAATGCAAACTATTCAATATTAGATATTCACGAAAGTCGTGACAAGAACGCATTAATCGACAGCTTGTACAGAAGAAGAAAATTAAACTATGGTCCTAAGATTGTTGCTATCGGTGGCGGTACAGGATTATCAACACTACTTAGAGGAATAAAAAAAATTACAAATAACATAACAGCAATTGTAACTGTGGGCGACGATGGTGGTTCATCGGGTAGACTCAGACAAGAAATGGGTGTATTACCACCTGGTGATATTAGAAACTGTATTGCTGCACTTGCTGATGATGACGATTTGGTTACAAAATTATTCCAGTACAGATTCAAAACCGGTGAAGGACTTGAAGGTCACAGCTTTGGCAACTTATTCCTTACTGCACTTTGTTCCATAACAGGTGATATGGTGAATGCAGTTAAAGAATCATCAAAAGTTCTATCAATAAGAGGACATGTTTTACCATCTACCTTAGACGATATGAGATTAGCCGCTGAACTTGAAGACGGAACAATAGTAAACGGAGAATCAATGATTCCTGAAGTGCCCGGAAAGATTAAACGTCTTTTTACCATTCCTGAAAATTGCAAACCACTGGATGAGGCAATCAATGCAATAAAAAATGCAGATTTAATCATATTAGGACCTGGTAGCCTTTACACAAGCGTTATCCCCAACTTATTAATAAAAGAAATTTCACAAGAAATTGCAAATTCTAATGCTAAAAAAATATATATTTGCAACATAATGACACAACCCGGAGAAACAGACGAATATTCAGCTGCTGACCATTTAAAAGCACTTATTGAACATGCTGGGTCAAATAAAATTGTCGAAACTGTATTGGTTAATGATTCACTGCCAAAAACACTTGCAGAAAAATATTTTGCGGCAAATTCTTATCCTGTCAAAGTTGATGAAGATGAGATTAAAAAACTTGGAGTTAATATAGTATCTCGAAAATTAATTGAAGACAGTAAAGAAGGGTTTGTTCGTCATAGTTCTAATAGATTATCTCGTGCAATATACTATTGGTACAGAAAAAACAACAAAGATTCAAAACGTAAAGCGGATAAGTAAAATGGCAAAACAAGTTACTACTGAAACAATAAGAAAATTTTATGAAACAGGTAAGAAAATAACAATGCTTACCTGTTATGATTATTCAACAGGTAAAATGCTGGATGCATCAGGTATTGATTGTGTCCTTGTTGGTGATTCGTTGGCAATGGTTGCATTAGGGTACGATACAACTCATAAAATTGGTATAGATGAGATGAAAATTTTTACCCAAGCAGTTGCACGAGGTGTTCATCGAGCATTTACAATCGTAGATATGCCGTTTATGAGTTACCACACAAGCATAGAAGATGCTGCAAAAAATGCAGGTGAGCTTATCAGGTGTGGTGCTAAAGCCGTTAAAATTGAAGGTGGTAATGACTTTATCATATCAGTAGTTAAACATTTAACAAATATAGGGATTCCAGTAGTTGCTCATTTAGGTTTTACACCTCAATTTATGCATGCATTAGGCGGATATAAAATTCAGGGCAAAAATTTCGATAAAACCATGAGAATTTTAGAACAAGCGAAGGAATTAGAAAAAGCTGGTGCTTTTATGCTTGTTTTAGAAATGGTTCCTTCTGAAGCCGCTGAATTTATAACAAAAAATATAAATATCCCAACAATAGGAATCGGAGCAGGGGTTAATACATCCGGTCAAGTTTTGGTAATTGATGATATTTTAGGCAAATATTCTAACTTTACACCAAAATTTGCTCGCAAATATGCCGACATATGCACAACTACGGAAAGTGCTATAAAAAATTATATTAATGATGTTGAAAACAGTACATTTCCTTGCGAAGACGAAATATTCAAATTAGAAAAAGACGAAAGTGAAAAATTAAATGACCACAGTTATACATACAATAAATGAACTAATAAAAGTTATAAAAGATTGGAAAAAAGCAGGACACTCAGTAGGTCTTGTCCCAACAATGGGTGCATTACATACAGGTCATGCCAGTTTAATTCAAAAATCAGCTGAAACTTGTGACAAAACAGTCGTCAGCGTGTTTGTTAATCCAACTCAATTCGGTATAAATGAAGATTTTTCAAAATATCCAAGAACATTGGAAAAAGATGTGGAATTAGCTAATACCTACAATGCAGATATTGTTTTTGCACCATCTGCTGAAGAAATGTATGGAAATAACTACAACAAAGACTTTATGACTCTTGTTTGCCCGCCTTATGATCTTGTTAATAAATTGTGCGGAAAAACAAGAACGGGACACTTTGACGGTGTTGCTACTGTTGTTACAAAATTATTTAATATCGCACAACCTAATTATGCATTTTTTGGACAAAAAGATGCACAGCAATTATATATAATTGAGAAAATGGTTAAAGACTTAAATTTTGATATAAAAATTATCCCTTGCCCAATCGTAAGAGAAGAATCCGGACTCGCAATCAGTTCCAGAAATCAATATTTATCTGAAGAAGAAAAACTTCAGGCTGTAAGTTTATCTAAAGCTTTATTTACGATAAAGAAGTACTTTGATAAAGGGATTAAAGATTCAAAAGCCTTATTCGACACAGGTATTTCTATGCTAGACTCGCATGCTGAGTTGGAATATTTAGACTTTATAGACTATGACAATTTTGAAAAAACTGATATAATCAAAGGAAAGACTTTAGTTGCAATATGTGCAAAAGTCGGAACAACAAGGTTAATAGATAATATAGTGTTAGAATAATGGCAACAAAAGATACAACAAAAGAATTATTAGATAAACTCGAAGTTTCATTGGGTTTCGTACAAATTTTTTCATTTTTCTACGCATTTTTCTGCGTACTTTATTGGTTTTTAGATTTAGCTAAAATCAATTTTCTAAGTAAATTGTCATTTCTATTTGAACCAACCTTTGATTGGGTCAGAACATTTTATGTACAAAAAACTATACCAATAGAAAAAACTGACCTTGCACCGGTAGTTGCCGCTATCATCGTTGTTATAATTGCAATTATAGCCAATGGTTTTAAAGATAAAGTTATTTACCAAAAAGAAATGCATAGGGTTGCAATGATTAAAAAAAAGCAACAAGATGACTTATTGATTCAGCAGCAAATAGAACGAGAATACTTAAATGAAATGAAAAAGTATGATAAATTTATTATTCTCGTAGACTTTAATATTCAACAAATTAAAAGTTACTTGTTTGATAACAATGTAGATCAAGACGAATTAAGAGGGCTTAAAATAAGTCTAATGTCAAAGCTATTTGCTGACATATCCGGCGACTACATTATCCAAAAATCAAAGTATGAAAATGACAGTTTTTATATTATCGGAGAGCTAAAAAGTGCTGCTGAATGTCTGGAAACTATAACTTCAGGTATTAAAAAACTTTCACTTGAATATGGGCATATGAACATTACGCTTTCTCACGATTTGTCATTTGATGCTATACTTGATACTCAAAATATTAATGAAGAATTAGAATTTTTGAAAAAAGTTATCCAGCTAAATTATTCTGACTGCATAATAACTACATCATTATTTAAAACTTGTTTTGAACTCATAACAAAATCAAAACTAAGATTTAGTGTACTTGGTAATTTCCAATTTATAATAAATGGAAAATCTTCTAATTACGAACTATATAGAGTTCAAAAGTAGTTTAATTTTGCAAATATAGATATTTTTTATTCTCGAAATAATCCAATGCGTTAAGTCGATTTTGGGCGTGTTCAGAGTTTGGATTCAAATTTAATGCAGCTCGGTAGAACAGTTTTGCTCGCTCAGTATCACCAACCTTTTCATAGATAGTTCCTAATTTTTCATTAACATCATAATTATCAGCTAAGCCGTTAGCATAAGCCTTTTTATAGAAAAATAAGGCTCTTAAGTAATCTTCATTTTCAAATGAAAATTTTGCTAAATAGTAGTTAGCCACAGCATCGTTTTCATCAATGCTATATGCCTTGTACAAATATTTCTTTGCTTTTTTAGTCATCTTTTTTTCAATAAAAACCATTCCCATCCCAAGATAACTTGAAGCTGATGGCTCAATTTGGGATGCTTTATAATAATTTAAATAAGCTCTATCTAAAATGACTACATCTTTAGTTTCTAAATATTTTTGGTATAAGAAATTACCGTCTGCAAGTAGTTTTTCAGACTCATTAGCAGAAGATGTAACTCCAAATAAAAACACACCACACACACAGGTTGCAAAAAACGACTTAACTTTCACGACTTCTCCGTGTTTTAATCTAAAATACCTCTAAGAGCTTTTATTTCTTCATAACTAGCTCCCGCTTCAGACAATTCTTCAGCTGAAAGCCCAAACATTGTAATCATATCACGAGTTTGAGTATCAAATTTATTATACTTTAAATTTCTTACAACTCCAAATATTGCATCTTCTCGTCTTAAAGACATTTGATACAAATACTTGCATTTATTGAAAATTCTTTTTTTCGATTTCCCCATAATTTGACAAATCCCATTCTCAAAATAACGTTCCTGACTGTTTTATAAGTATCATACAAAAAAGAAACGCTGTAAATAATATGTAAAACTTTTCAAAATTTTGTTACAGTTTATTTTAAAATACTCAACAAAACAATGTATTACAAAATGTAAAAACATATGCTATAATGGTAGTAGGTAAATCGAAATGAAAGGAGCAAAATGTCTTTTAGTTTCAATGGACCTAGCTTCAGACCGATGATTCAAGAGTCACAGTCAATGTTTAATGACGGCGGTGGCGGCAATACAGGTTATTTTCAAAGAGGCAAAAAGAAAAAGCAAGAAAAAACTATTGATGTCTTTGCTGACAACAATGAACCTGACTCATTTACCCCCACAACAGATGATGAAAATGAGCTTAGCCCCCAACAAGAAAAGAACACTGACATCCTCAACACAATCATCGAGAAAACTAAAAAAGTGGTCAAAAAAGCCCAAACGAACATCCCCCCTTCTAATAATCCGTTTGGCAAGTTTGCTGAAGACTAGTTATTGTCTACATATCTAAACCAATATCTAAAGTGCCGGCTTTTGCTACTATTGCACTTGATGATATTATATCTACACCCGTAGCTGCAATTTCGTTTACGGTTGAAAGGTTTACATTTCCACTTGCTTCAACAATTGCACGACCTGCTATATATTCAACGCATTCTTTCATTTGAGCAATTGACATATTATCCAACATAATGATGTCTGCACCTGCTTTTACAGAATCTTTTACTTGCTCAAATGTATCACATTCAACTTCAATCTTGTGAGCATGAGAAATATTTTCCCTAACCTTTGCCACAGCTTTTTCAATTGAACCTGCAAGCTTAATATGGTTATCTTTAAGCATTACGCAATCACACAAATTAAATCTATGTAAAGCTCCACCGCCAACTTTTACAGAATATTTTTCAAACATTCTAAAATTCGGAGTAGT
>JAFQTK010000078.1 GCA_017409065.1 bacterium | reverse complement strand
CAGTTAGAAGATAATAAAATTTCTAATTTTAACAAATTCCCTCAAAAATATAAAAATATAAAAAAGAAAGCATTTTCTATTGCAGAAGCTTTTATTACTTTGGCAATTGTAGGCATTGCAATAGGTAGTGCTGCCCCACTCATATCTAAACAATTAACCGCACAAAATTTAAATGATGCTCAATTCAAGCTCTTACAGCAAAAAATAGTACCTAGTGGAGCAATTATGTTTTTTAAAGGCAAATGTCCTGACAAATGGACAGATATTGGGGCGAGTTATGGTGGTAGATATATAAGAATTGCCGGTGATAACACAATTTGTGACAAATCAGGAGAAGCTGCGGATGGGAAATGCGTTAATACGGATAGCCAAATTGTTGAAAAATTAACTCCGTCAACTTTGCAAGGTGAAACTTCAAGACGAGTTTGGGGAACATTCCCTGGAAACGACTCGGATGTTATCCACACTAATTTGGCACAGATAGATTCTGAGTGGTATGGTAGATATCCGTCATCATATGATGAAGCTTATGAATTTTATGTAAACCTATTAACAGAACATGGAGCTTTGGGAGGTGCGGTTAAATATTTAACACAGGCAGATGTTGCCGCTGGGGATAGATATGCCCTACCTGATAATTGGGAACAAAAAGGCTGGAGGAGATGAGCGGCGGTAACATCTCCTATGTACAATTATAGTTATTTTCTTAACTCAAAAACAAATAACTATTTTACTTATGTTGACCCAGCAGGCTTAACAGCTCAAGGTGTTGCATATAATGTGGGACAATTTTTTATAAGTGTGTTTGACAATAAAATTCAAATACCGGTTGGGAATGAAAACCGTCCCAAAACACTTGTTTTGAGAGCGTGTGAAGCTCCCTAGTAAAGATTTGTAAGCACCTCTTTACAAACATTTTTGAACATGTAAAAATGATTATACTCACATCCTCTGAGTAGGTGAAGGTTTTGAGAGTCATTAACTCAAAATTTTCGAAAACAAAAAGGAAAAACAAAAATGGCAAACATTAAATCATCTAAAAAAAGAGTATTGATTGCAGAACGTAACAGACAAAGAAACGTTGCTGTTAAATCTGAAATCAAAACAGCTATTAAAAAAGCATTAGTTGCAGCTCAAGCAAAAGATTCAGAAGCAGTTTCTTCAGCTTTAAGTGCAGTTTACAAATTGTGCGATAAAGCTGTTGGTAAAGGTGTTTTGCACAAAAATACTGCTGCTAGAAAAAAATCCAGATTGACTGTTGCTGTAAACAAATTAATGGCATAATAGTTGATTAAAAAAGCTATAAAAAAGGAACAGATTTTCTGTTCCTTTTTTGTTGCATGTGGGCAATACCTCCGGCATGCTGCCCCCCCCCCCAACAACCATATGTCACCCTGAGGCAAAGCCGAAAGCTTACGGTGGCGAGATTCTTCGGTCGCTACGTTCCCTCAGAACCCCCCGCAGTGGCGGGTTTTTAACCAATCAGCCCAAAGAGCAAAAGTCCATCTAATTAGGATTCATTTACCGCCTCAGAATGACGATGAGAAACATATTGTCTGAAAGTGGTAACTTATGATATATTGAAACAGTAATAAACGGATGGAGAAGTGCAATATGAAAAACCTCAATTTAAGAGGGTGGGGGCTATTAGAAGATAATAAAATTTCTAATTTTAACAAATTCCCTCAAAAATATAAAAATATAAAAAAGAAAGCTTTTTCTATTGCCGAGGCACTAATTACATTGGCTATTGTTGGTATAGCAGTAGGTTCTGCTGCTCCTTTGATTTCTAAAACCATGAAAAATAGTCAGCTTAGTAATTTCCAACTCCAATACTTGCAAAAACAAATTGATGACCTAAAAACGAAGAATATTCAGTCCGGAGCGATTATGTTTTTTAATAATTCCGACTGTCCGGATGGTTGGTCATTGCTTACTGCAAATGACGGTTCCAGTTTGGATGGTTATTATATTAGATTGACTACATCTACCGGTGATGTCGGAAAAAAGTTAAATCCTTCATTGCCTAATATTAAAGGTGGATTTCCAGGACTTGGACAGTTTTTTTATGCATCTACTGATGCCTCAAAACCTGCTTCATATTTTGACGAAGATAAAAATGAAAGGGATTTAGGTCTGGGAAAACAAAGACCTAATGATGGTTTGTTTGGTGCTATGTATAGAATTAATACAAGTGATGCCCCCAGTTATGGTGTTCGTACAGATAATGATGAAGGTTCGCAAAGAGATGATTATTTCGGTTTTAATGCCAATTATTCTAACCCTATATATGGTGCAGCGGATGATTCTTCGACAACAGATGTGGATGAGTCCGCAAATGAAGTCCGACCAAAATCGATTATGCTTATACCTTGTAGAAAAAATTAAAAAAGCCCGATATTTTCGGGCTTTTTTAATGAAATATTTATTTAAAATTAACCAATAACCGGTGCAACAAAAGTTCTTGCTGCCATGTCTTTGTCCAGCATAAACAAAGCGTTTCCGTCTGAGTTAATTAACTTTAATTTATTGATAATATCAGATGCTGTTGCTTCTTCTTCAACTTGTTCATCAATATACCATTGCAAGAATGAAGCAGCTGCTCTGTCTTTTACTTCATCAGCAACGTCTGCAAGTTCATTTAATGATTTTGTTACAAATTGTTCATGTTCCAATGTCGCTTCAAAAACGTGAAGAATATTTTCCCAAGTTGTTTGAGGTTTAGCAATCGCTTCAAGTTCAACACTGCCGCCTCTTTCGATTAAGTAATCATAAAGACCCATAGCGTGTGCATTTTCTTCTTGGACTTGGATACGCATCCAATTTGAAAATCCCATTAATCCTAAATCAGCTAAATAAGAAGCCATTGAAAGGTAAAGGTAAGAAGAATAGATTTCTTTGTTAATTTGTTCATTAATAGCTTTTTCGAGTTTTTCATTAATCATAATTTTTACTCCATAATCCATGTATGTTACACAATTCTCGTGTAATCATTTTATCACCGTCACTACCAAATTTCAAACTGGGTTCTTCTCCGGGTTTTAAATATTTACGTTTTATCCATACTTTGTCCTTTGAAATAGCTTCAATAAACATAATGTAATGTTCAGGTTCCATTGGGTGAGGAATTGAGCCGACTCTGATAGTTTTTTCTTGTCCGTTGATTTCTAAAACAGGAACATGTTTTTCTTGTGCGACCTCATCATTATTGTGTTCATTTAACTTTTGCATAGGCTGAGAGCAACAAACAAGGGTGCCGTACCCGCCATTAATGATTTCTACTATGTTTCCGCATACTTCACATTTATAAATTTCCATTAATTCTGTCATAAGAACTCCTTTCTATTAAAAACCAAAAGTATTATAAAAAAATTTTTTAAAAAAAACATTGCCGTTTAATGCTTTTAAAAGGATAAAAATAAAGTTTTGGCATGTATTTTCAACTAAAAAACATTGACAAATAAAAATGAGCAACTATGATATAATAAGACTCGTAGCAGTCTGCCTAATTAAATAGGACAAACAAAACACACAAAGTAGTATATTAGTAAAAGGAGATTACTCTAATGGCACGCGAAAAGTTTGAACGTAACAAACCGCACGTTAACATTGGTACTGTAGGTCACGTTGACCACGGTAAAACAACATTGACAGCGTCAATTACAGCTGTATTGGCAGCTGCTGGACAAGCAGAACTTAAAAAATTCGATGAAATCGATGCTGCTCCAGAAGAAAAAGCAAGAGGTATTACTATCTCTACTGCTCACGTAGAATATGAAACAACTGAAAGACACTATGCTCACGTTGACTGCCCAGGCCACGCTGACTATGTTAAAAACATGATTACAGGTGCAGCTCAAATGGACGGTGGTATCTTGGTTATCGCTGCAACAGACGGTCCTATGCCACAAACTCGTGAACACATCTTGCTTGCTCGTCAGGTTGGTGTTCCAAGATTGGTTGTATTCTTGAACAAATGTGATATGGTTGATGACGAAGAACTTCTCGACTTGGTTGAAATGGAAACAAGAGAATTGTTGTCTTCTTATGAATTTGATGGCGACAATATTCCTATTATCAGAGGTTCTGCTTTGAAAGCGTTAGAAGCTGTTCAAGCTAATAATTCTATCGCTAGAGGCCAAGATAAATGGGTTGACAAAATTTGGGAACTTATGGATGCAGTTGACTCTTATGTTCCAACTCCTGAACGTGACCTTGACAAACCATTCTTGATGCCTGTTGAAGACGTGTTCTCTATCACTGGTCGTGGTACAGTTGCTACTG
>JAFQTK010000077.1 GCA_017409065.1 bacterium | reverse complement strand
TTTTACCATATGTATTAACATCGGGCAACGTTGTGCAACAAATTAAAAGCCCACCTTTCGGCGGGCTTTTGTTATATTGTTGTAAGAATTGGTTCAGATTATAGTTTTGGCGCAAGTGCCTTAGCACCTTTGTCGATACCTTGATCGAGAGATTGCATTTCTGCGTCGATTGCCTTGCCTCTAATTTCAATCTGAGTTTTCTTCATTTGCAATTTTGTTTCTTCAGCTTTAATCATTGCTGATATTTCTTTTTCTTTTTCTTTCAAGTACTGTTCAATCAAACCTTGAATTGCCTGTTCTCTAGCTTGTTTTCTTGCAGTCTCAAATGCAATCTTGTCATCATCATCTTTAAAGCTTTCTGGGTATGGATGGAACTGGTCATAATGAGCCTGCCAAGCATCTATATTATTTTGTGCATATTGTTGTGCAGCCTCATAATTCTTCTTAGCTGCGTCAATAATAGAACCACGACCATTACCTCCGAACACGCTAACACCTGTCATTCCTGACAATTCATGAGCTTCAATTTTACCGTCAGCCAAAGCAGCACCGATTGCCGCTACATCTGTTAATTCTCTGCAAATCTGCATTTGGTCCCACTGATTTGCGTTTTGTTGCTGCGTAAGTTGCATTTTACGCATCGCGATTGTTGCAAATAAAGCCATAACTAACTCCTACCTATTCTATTTCTATAAACTAACCTTACACCTATATAAAAACATTTGACTTTAAAAAATTGCTTGAATTAAAAAAAATAAATTTAATCTACCTTAAACAGGCTATTTAACAGTTATAAGTGCATTTCAGGCATTTCAAGCCAAAAAAATTATATAAAAAATAAATAAATAAAATCTACAAAAAAAATAACAATTAGATAAAAAGTAATGAAAAAACTTTATCTAATTGTTAAGTTTTATTAAGAATTAATGTTAATTATTAGTATTTACACCCAATACTTTATCAATTAAACCATATTCCATAGCTTTTTGAGCTGTTAAATAGTTATCTCTTTCTGTATCTTTTTTAATTACATCAAGTGGTTGTCCCGTATGCTGAGAGAGCAACTCATTTAACATACTTTTCATACGAAGAATTTCTTTTGCTTCGATTTCAATATCAGTAGCTTGCCCTCTAGCACCACCCAAAGGTTGGTGAATCATTATTGTAGAATTTGGTAAAGCCATACGTTTACCTTTAGTACCGCCTGAAAGCAAGAATGCCCCCATGCTTGCAGCCATACCGATACAAATCGTTGAAACATCACAACGAATGTGGTTCATCGTATCATAAATAGCCATCCCCGCAGTTATAACACCACCAGGACTGTTAATGTACATCATAATATCCTTTTCAGGGTTTTCACTGTCCAATAACAGCAACTGTGCAATGATAGAATTTGCCATCTCATCATCAATAGCTTCACCGACAAAAATAATTCTTTCTCTCAATAATCTTGAGAAGATATCAAAAGCTTTTTCACCTCTTGAAGAAGCCTCAATTACCGTCGGAACATAACTTAAAATTTTTGTGTTTTCCATGATTTGTCCTTTATTTGTAATAGAGTTATTATAGTAAAGATTTCAAATTATAACAAGAGCAAATGAAAGTAGAAAAATTTAAAAAAGAGATATTAAATGCCCTAAGCAAGATTATGCCTATTAGTGAAGCAAAAAGCGAGCTTTCGTTTTTGCTTAATGAGCATTTTTGCCTTTCTAAAAAAGATACAATATTAAATCCTGAAAAAATTTTGAACTTCTCTGATGAAATAAAAGAAATTGTTAAAATTCGCACATCAACACGAAAACCATTGCAATATATAATAAATAAAGCAATTTTTTTCAATGAAGTGTTTTATGTAGACGAAAATGTATTAATCCCTCGTCCTGAAACAGAAATATTAGTCGAAGAAGCAGCTAAACATCTCAATAAAGATTCTACAATTCTTGATATCGGTACAGGAAGCGGCTGTATTGCAATAATGCTTGCTAAATTACTTCAAAACGACAATATTATATCGTGTGACATATCCAATGAAGCACTTCAGGTCGCTAATAAAAATGCAAACCTAATTATTCCGGATAGAAAGATAAAATTTATACAATCTGATATTTATTCAAATATCGAAGAGAAATTTGATGCAATAATTTCAAACCCTCCATATATTTCATTTGAATTTAAAAAAGAAATGGCTCCAGAAGTTCTTAATTATGAACCCCATAAAGCACTTTTTGCTGAAAACGAAGGCATGCTCTTTTACGAAAAAATTATAAAAGATGCTAAAAAATTCTTAAAAAAAGGTGGCTTTTTGGCTTTTGAAATTGGTATAAATCAATCAGAAAAAATTAAAAATCTCCTTATTTTAGAAGGTTTTTCAAAAATAATAATCATTCCTGATTTAACCTCTATTGACAGAATACTATTAGCTTGGTAATATTATTTTGTAGAGGAAAATAACACAAAAAGGAGAAAATTATGGCTAAATTTGTATGCAGCGTATGTGGTTACACACATGAAGGGGATAACGCACCTGAAAGATGTCCTCAATGCGGAGTTTCCGGCGAAAAGTTTAATAAAGTTGAAGCATCAGCAGAATTTGCTTGGGCTGATGAACATAAAATTGGTGTAGCGAAAGGGCTAGATGCAGAAGTTGTTCAAGGCTGCAAAGACCACTTTATTGGTGAATGCACAGAAGTCGGAATGTATCTTGCTATGTCAAGACAAGCAGACAGAGAAGGTTATCCTGAAGTAGCAGAAGCTTATAAAAGAATAGCGTGGGAAGAAGCTGAGCATGCTGCAAAATTTGCTGAATTGCTTGGTGAAGTTGTAATGCCTTGCACAAAAACTAACCTACAAATGAGAGCAGATGCGGAACATGGTGCTTGTGCAGCTAAAAAAGCAATTGCTACAAGAGCAAAAGAACTTGGATACGATGCTATTCATGATACAGTTCACGAAATGTGCAAAGATGAAGCTCGTCACGGTTGTGCATTTGCAGGATTATTAAAAAGATATTTTGGTTAATAAAAATCAATACTTAAATAAAAGCCTCGCGTCTGCGAGGCTTTTTCATTTTCTATTCTCCGTCTTCAGACTTTTTAGGGGTAAAGAAATTCATAATTGCACCTAAAATGTCATTTACCTGCCCTTCTGATTGAGGCATTTCAGGTGTTTTCTCAGATTCAATATATTCGCTCATCATATCAGGTAAAATGCTTTTCAACTCAAGATTATCAAAAGCATTAGGATTTGATGTATCAATTAATTGCATATTAAAATTGTCTGAAATATATCTTCCACCACCCATAAAAAAATTAACAGGTGCATTTTGTAATGGTTCCATGGTCTTGCTCCATATCTGCTACAAGTATGATATCGACATTTTTTTTTATAACTTTAGGGAAAATTTTAAAGTTATATGCTAAAAAACGCTAAACCCAATTGTATTACACTTTTTCAAAGTTAATATTTGTTAACATTTACAAACTTAACCTTTTTGACACATTTACTAGCATGTTGTTAAATGGAACTTGGATATTTGTCTAGACAATGGAAAACACTACCAAATGCATATTAAAGAATTAGAGATTGACAATTTCAAGTCTTTTGCTAATAAAATCGAAATCCCATTTTTGCCCGGATTTACCACAATATCCGGACCTAATGGTTCCGGCAAAAGTAATATTATTGATAGCGTGCTTTTTGCACTTGGACTGTCAACATCTCGTTCATTAAGAGCTGAGAAGCTTTTCCATTTAATAAGTACACACACAAAGAAAAACGAAGCATATGTTAGAGTTGCATTCGCACCTGAGGAAGGTTCAGACGATACAATCGAGGTTGCCAGACGTATTCGCAAATCATCGCAAGGATTTAACAGTATTTACTACCTTAATGGAAAAATATCAACTCTTTCAGACATACATACAGTGTTGGAAAAATATAACATCACACCTAACAGCTACAACGTAATGATGCAAGGTGATGTTATGGCTATAACAAATTGTAGTGCAGGTGAACGTCGAAAAATTATAGACGAAATCGCTGGAGTTGCTGATTTTGACAGAAGAATAGAACAAGCTCAAAATGAGCTATCCACTGTTGAATCGAGGGTTGAACGTTCTACCATTATTTTAAACGAAATTGATGGACGACTTGAACAACTTGCTGCAGAAAGAGAACAAGCTTTAAAATACCAAAAACTAAATGATGAAAAGAAAAGCTATGAAAGCCAGCTATCTTCTGCAAAATACTTTGACATAAAAAAAGCAATAGAAATTGCTCATGAAAGTATCTTAGATTTCAACAAAAAGAAAAAAGAAGAAGAATTTAAGCTTAAAGAACTCGAAGGTAAACTTGGAGAAACTAAGGTTAAATATAATGAAATTTCAGAAGAAGTTAAGGCTAAAGGTGAAGCTGAACAGATTGAAATTAAAAAACGTGCAGAAGAATTAAAAGGACAAATCAATAATAAGAGTTCTGCAATAAATTTTGCCGACAAACAAATCCATGACAATTTGAGAACAGTAGAAAATGCGAAAAATGGCATAGAAGTTACAACTCAAAAAAATACAAAAGCAAGAGAAAACATAGACATTAAAAAAGCTGAAATCGAAGAAATTGAAAAACAAATTAGTTTAAAAAAAGAAGAACTCAGCAATATAATTAAAGAGCAAACAGGTTTAAACCAAACAGCAGATCAACACATTCAAAAACGCAATGAGCTACGAAAAGAACTTGATGAAATTCAATCACAAGAAAACGCTTTAATTAGGGAACAAGCTCCAATGGAAGCGGAAGTATCAGCACTAAGAAAAGAATTAGATACCGCTAAAGCAGCACTATCTGACCTGCATGATTCAAAGAATAATTTTACGGGGAATAAAGACAAACTGGAATTACAAGTACAAGAGCTTGAAAAAGAATTAAATGACCTAAAGGCTGTCCAACAAAATACACTTCAAGAACTGGATACAACAAAAAATGAAATTTCAGATTTAAGTTACAATATAAACACTTCATACAGAAAAATTTCAGCATTAGAAGCCCAAAAAATAGCCTTCGATGAAATGAATTTAGGCAGACCTGTTGATACTGTTATGAACGCCAAAGTAGACGGTGTCCATGCACCATTAGTTCAATTAGGACAAGTAGATGAAGAATACTCACTTGCGTTGGAAATCGCAATGGGCAGCAGAATGAGATCGATAGTCGTTGATGATGAAGATGTGGCTAAAATTTGCGTAGAAATACTAAAATCTTCTAAAGCTGGCAGGGCTACATTTTTACCATTAAGCAAAATAAAACCTGCACCAAATTCTCTTAAATTACCAAAAGAAAGAGGTGTAATCGACTATGCTATTAATCTTATTGACTTCGATGATGATTACACAGATGCATTCTGGCATGCATTGGGTGACACGTTAGTTGTTGAAGACTTTGAAAGTGCAAGAAGATTAATCGGCAAATACAGAGTTGTAACACTTCAAGGTGAAATTTTTGAGAAATCCGGTTCGATTACAGGTGGTTCTGCTGCTAAAACAGGTCTAAAATTTTCACAATCTCAAAACAACGAATTAGACACATTTAAAGCCCGCTTAAATGAGATGGAGAAAAAACTTAATTCGTTAGAAAATAAAAAATCTGAGTTAGAACGAAAACTAGACACAGTAAGAACAAATTATTCCAACTCTATGACTGAGTTTAACAGGGCTAAAATGGACCTTGCAAATCTTATTCGTTCACAAGAGGATATTGCTAAAAACATTGAAGATAGAAACAGGCAAATTGCAGAAATCGAACCTAAAATAGTTGATTATGATAAAAAACTAGAAAAACTTGAAGAAAAGATGCTTATCATCAACGAAAAATCTCTATCCATACAGGAAGAAATTTCTAAAATAGAAAGTTTGATGCCTGAAGAAGAATTACAAAAACTTAAAGAACTAACCGAATCCAAGGAAAATGAAATAAAATCATTGGAAAACCAAATTGCACATGCAAATAATGATATCAATGATTTTAACCGTGAAATTAATTTCAACGATGATGTTATTAAGGCAAAACATGAGCAAATAGAGAAATTACTAAAAGACAATGAAACCCTAAATTCTGACAAAGATCGTTATGCCCAAGACATAAAAGATATCGATATAAAAGTTCAGGAACTGGAAGAACAAATTCGAATTTTGGGTGAAAAGCTTATTGAATTGCAAGCTAAAAGAGATGAAGTCCATAATGAATTACTTGAACTTGAAAAACTTAAAAATCTATATGAAAACAATTTAGAAAGATTAGCAGAACAAGTTGAAAGCTTTAAAGCCAGAAGAAGAGAGCTTGAACCGCAATTACTTGAAATTACAGATGAATTAAAAGCTGCAAATGTAGACGTAAATAAACTTGAACCACTGGAAATTTCAGTAGATGAAATCAATTCAAAAGTTGCTCGTTTGCAAAGGAAAATAGACGAACTCGGCTTGGTTAATATGCGTGCGTTAACCGCATATGATGAAGTTTTAACAAGACAACAGGAATTGAAAACAAAAATAGATACGCTTTCACAAGAACGTATTCAAATTCTTGAAAGAATGAACGGTTTTGAACAACTCAAAAAAGAAACATTCTTAAAAGCATACAATGCTATCAACGAAAACTTTAAGGATATATTTAACAAACTATCAGACGGTGAAGGCACACTTGTATTAGAAAACGAGGATTCACCGTTTAGTGGCGGAATGACTATTGAAGCACAACCTAGAGATAAGAAGAAGCAAAGACTTGAAGCAATGTCCGGCGGTGAAAAATCTTTGACTGCACTTGCATTTGTTTTTGCAATTCAACGCTACATGCCGGCACCATTCTATGCATTAGATGAAGTTGATGCCAACTTAGACGGTATAAATGTAGAAAAACTCGCCCATATAGTGCAGAAACAATCAGAAAATACGCAATTTATAGTTGTCAGCCATAGAAAACCTATGATAGAATCAGCTAATAGAACTATTGGTGTAACACAAAAAGAAAAAGGTATAACAAGAGTTACCGGTGTTAAACTAAGAGATTAAGCCATCACAGAGAGAATATGACAGAAGCACAATACACAACTGAATATTATAATCAAACAACTGCAAGCATGACAGTTGACGGGTATAGTTTGGATAACTCAACTTCTGCTGAAGCTGATGGTATTGAAATTCTCGTAAATATGGCAAAAAACGGGAAAGTCGATCCTTGGAATATTGATATAGTTGATATTACAGATAAATATCTTACTCAACTGTTTAAAATGAAAGCTCAAAACCTGAGATTAACAGGTCGAACCTTATTATTTGCAGCTGTTCTACTTAAATTAAAATCAAACATATTGGAAGGTATTGATGTCTGTGACTTTGATGACCAGCCGGAAGAAGATTTTGACTATACTGATGATTATGATGAATTTGGACAAAGTGAACAAGAATACATAAACACAAATAATGTTGTTTCATTAGAAGAAGTTTTAGAAAGAAGAACAAGTGTAAAACTCAACAGAAGCAGAGTTGTTACATTGAAAGACTTGATTCGTCAATTGCAATTTTACGAAGAAATGGAACGCAAACGTAGTCTTAAAAATGCACACGAAAGAGCAAAAAGACGTGTTCGTTCTTATGCAAGACTTAGTGCTGATGATATCATTAATTTGGCACACGACGAATATATCGAAAATGGAGTAATGAAGCTTAAAGAAAATCTAGCAAGAATATTTGAACACGAAGAAAAGATTGAATTAAGAACTCTTACGTTGCTCGGTATGGACAAAATAAGTGCATATATATCGTTGTTATTCTTAACGGCTGAATCAGATTATGACCTTATGCAAGATGAATTTTACGGTGATTTATATGTTGTAAAAAGTACAATTCCTTCTCAGGCAGGTATTGATGCTGAAAACAACTTAGAAGGGAAGACTGCATAGATGACACTTAAATCGAGAGTTGAAGCTGTTTTATTTATCACAGGTCGTGCTGTTCAAGTTCATGAAATTGCAGAGATTTTAAACGAGCCTGACGAAATTATTGAAGAAGCCCTACTAGAGTTAATGTTTGATTACTCAGCGAGAGAAGGTGCGTTAGAAGTTGATGATACAGATGGGTATATAATTCAAGTCAAACTTGAACACATGGACATAGTTGAAAAGCTTTGTCCCGTAGAACTAAAAGCACCTGTACTAAAAACCTTGTCTGTAATTGCACTGAAAGAGCCGATTCGACAAACAGATTTAAAAGAACTCAGAGGTTCTACTGCATATGAACATGTTGGTGAATTACTTGAAAAAGGACTCATTTCAAGAACTAAAGACAAAAATGGCCGTTCTTATAACCTCAAAACAACACCGAAGTTTGCAGAATATTTCAAACTCAAGGGTGATGCAAAAGCCTTATCCAAAATTTTAGACATAGAAAAATTAGCAAAAGAATAATATTATGAAAAAAAATAAAAAAAGAGGGAAAAAGAGATTAATCTTTTTGGTTTTCATATTGATATGCTCATTAGTGTTAAGTGCTAATGCATCTAAAATTAGCTATGGAATAGCTAAAAAATATTATGATGAAAAGAATTTTGAAAAATCTTTACCCTACTTTGAACTGGCAATTGCAATAAATCCTGACGATTTAGATTATTATTACTATTATGCTAAAGCTTTAGATGAAATGCCGTTAACATATGATGTGCAAAAAAAGTTATTTGCCTTAGCTCAAAATAATAAAGCAGGTGCAGCAACAAGCATCGCTAGTCGTGAACTGGCAAAATACAGACAATTCATCTTAACGCACGTCGGAGCAAATTACATTCAACAAGTACCGTATCAAGATAAAATTTTGCGTTGGGACACAAAAACTTTTCCTCTAAAAGTCTTTATAGAAGATACAACAGGACTTCCTGAATATTACATACCAAATGTTAGATTAGCATTTGCCAGCTGGTACGAATCAACAGGTGGACTTGTAAGCTTTGAATTTGTTGATAATGCTGAAAACGCAGATCTCGACTTTAGATTTATCAACAAAGACAATTCGACTTGCCAAGAAGAAGGATGCCAATTCGTATTAGCATATGCGTTACCAACGGTTAACGGTAATAAATTGAAAAAATTTGATATCAGATTTTCAATAAAAAATAATAATGGCAATTTTTTTGACAATTCAGACATATATCTAGCCTCAATGCACGAGATTGGGCATACGCTAGGGATTATGGGACACAGTTTTTATGAAGAGAACCTTATGTACCCATCTAATGTTGAAGAAAACCCTCTATTTTCAAAATATAAAGCCAGAGGTATCAACATTGAAGATTTGAATACTCTAAGATTACTCTATGCGTTCAAACCGGATATTACAAACGGAACGTTTTCACAAGAAGAACTAAGCAAACTGATTTTTCCACCTGTAATTCTTGGTTCTGAAAACGAAATTAACAACAAAAAATTAGAACAAGCTAAACGATATGTAGAAGAAGCTCCAAACCTACCAAATGGGTATATGGATATGGCAGCGGCATACTATGAACTCGGTAATTACCAAGAAGCAGTTGCAAATTTAGATACAGCTTTATCCCTAACCTATGATGAAAAAGCGAAATTTCCTATTCTATATAACATGACGCTTGCATACTATGAAGGTAGGGACTACGATACAGCCTTAATTTATGCACAAATGGCACTAAACATAAATAACAGTACAGAGTTAAACGCACTTGCAGCATATCTGAAATTTAAACTTGGAAATAAATCATTCTCAATAAGCGAGCTTAAAACAATACTCAAAAACAATCCTACAAGTATTGAAGCTGCTCAGTATTTAATTAAAGCATATATAGAAGATAAAAAATACAACGAAGCCGGAAAAGTTCTAAAAGACATAAAAAAAGCAAATCCTGATGCAAATGATGACCCGAGAATAATGCAATTTGGAATTTTGAATGCTATTTATAAGTAACTTTAATTTTTTTTTAGTTTCAATTAGAATTAGTCTATGAACAAAATACTTGTAATCGATGATGATATAACAATAAACGAACTTGTACGAATAAACCTTGAACTGCAAGGGTACAACGTTTATACGGCAGAAAATGGTACAGTCGGTTTTGCTCTTGCTAAACAAGAACAACCTGATTTGATAGTACTTGATGTTATGATGCCTGAGGTAGACGGATTTACCGTTGCTAAAAGAATAAGAGAATGCAAGCAAATAGCTGATACACCTATTCTGATGCTAACAGCCTTGTCCCAACTTAATGACAAAGTAAAAGGATTTGATATTGGTGTTGATGACTACTTGGTAAAACCTTTTGAAATAGAAGAGCTAAAAGTAAGGGTTAGAGCATTACTTAAGAGAACGAATGCTATTCCAAAATCGCTTGCTACAAAAGAAGTTCTCACAATCGGAGATATAACCTTGCTTCCAGAGGAGTATGGTGTAAAAATAAAGAATAAAGTTGCAACACTTACCCCAATTGAGTTTGAAATAATTAATCTTCTTATGCAAAATTACGGGACTATGGTGTCATCAGGCAAGCTATTAAAAGACATTTGGGGCTACAACGAAAACGATGATATTGAAACAATAAGAGTCCATATAAGACACATTCGCTCAAAAATAGAAAAAATATCGGAAGGTAAAAAATACATTAAGACAACATATGGTGGCGGTTACACTCTTTTTCCCGAAAGCATAAAAGACTAAACTTTTAAATAATTCATTTAGAGGCTTTATTTTTTCAAAAAAAAATGTTACACTACTGTAAAACAGTATTGGAGGCATTATGTGCAAAAAAGACAGTTCGTTTAGCTTTGCGATGGGCATTTTGGGTGGTGTACTTGGCGGAATCATTGCTGGAGTACTATTAGCACCAAAATCAGGTAAAGAAACAAGAGATGACATTAAACAATGTATGAAGGATTTTGCTGAAGCAAGCGGACCTCATATTGATAATGCAAAAAAACAAGCAATGGAATCTATTGACTTGGTTAAATATAAAATAGAAAAACAATACAACAAGATAAATGAATCTATAAAAGCCAAAAATCTTTTAAAAGCTAAAGAAAAAGAATATGGCTACGAAGAGCTTAACTAGGAGCAATTTATATGTCACCGATTTTAGAACAAGGTTTAATAATTTTAGTATTTACAGCTATTGTTGTTTTGATTGTTTTAGCTGTGTTTATTGTTCGAGTACTAATAAACGCTTCAATATTAGCCGAAAACATAAACAAAACAACGGATATGTTAAATAATGAATTAGAACCAACAATAAAAGAACTTAACCAAGTTCTTTCTCATGTAAACAAGTTTGCAGACAGTGCAGACACACAAATGACAAACGCTCATAAACTTATATCAAAAGTTATGGGTGTAACAGGTATAGCAATGAGTGGATTAAAATCTTTTTCAGGTAGCTTTCTAAAAGGATTTATATCCGCAGCAAAATTATTTATAAAGAAAAAATAAAAGGAGTTAGATTATGTCAACAGGAAAATTTTTAGCAGGTTTTATCGTAGGCGGTATCGTTGGTAGCGTTGTAGGTTTGTTACTTGCACCACAATCAGGTGAAGAAACAAGAGAACAAATTGTAAAAACATCAAAAGATTTGTACGGTAAAGCCCAAGATACAGTAAAAGAAATACAAACAAAAGCTGACGGAATCGTTTCTGATGTTCAAGCAAAAGGTGATGAAATCATAGGTAAAATTCAAAACATGATTGACCAGAAAAAAGCTGAAAGCAATATGTAAAACAAATTTAAAAAATAAGCAGCCGCATTTTGCGGCTGTTTGTTTTAAGGAGATAATTATTTTTACAACTAAAAAAATTGGTGATAATGGAGAAAAACAAGCCGAGGAATATTTAAAAAAACTCGGCTATAAAGTAATAGAACGAAACTGGAAATATTCCAGAATCGGAGAAATAGATATAATTGCACTTGAAAAAACAACTCTTGTATTTGTAGAAGTCAAATATAGACGTTCTAAGACCTTTGGAAGTGCAATTGAAGCTATAACACCAAAAAAATTTCAAAAAATTTATGAATCAGCACTGGCGTACCTTTCTCAAACAAACATTAAATATACAAATTACAGAATTGATGTAATAACAATTGACAAAAACGCACATCCCGAACTAAATCACATAAAAAATATTTATTTGTAATCTACGTTCCAGCCTTTGAAACAACTACGCAAACATCAGAATTCTTGATTGGAATTATATCAATGATACTTGCACTAGCCTCTTTTGCAACCTGCCTCATCTCTACTGGCTTTATATTCTGTTTAAGCATACACTGAAATTTATAGCCATTACCAGCAAAAGTAGTCATGTCTAATGCAATAAAATCACTAACTCTTGATACAGTATCGTCTAATATATTGTACATGTCATCTCTACCAGATGAATTTTTCAAATCTACACATAATTTTTTTATATAGCTAGGAGCTACCTTCATCTTAAAATCTCCAAGTTTAGTATTCTCTTTATTTATTATTACTTTGTTTACTATTTTGTTAAACATTTATATTTCTCCATTTTATACTACTTTTTACGTTTGTAAATATAATTACTTGCTTGAATTAAATTTCTTCTTAATATTAATTTACATTATCTTGGAGAGAATTTTGCTTCGGATGTTCTTTCCATAATTTTACTCCTTTTCCATTAAGTGTGAGCGATTCAGCCAGTTCATAATTTATACAACCAAAATTATTATTAGGAGACATATATGGGAAGATAACTGCACTAGATGTATTTTCATACCCTCGTTCCGCAATTTGCTCCGTTCCTTTAACCTTCTTTTTATATTTGGATGTACAAGGTGGTTCAAACATTTTTAAGGCTTCACCAAATCTCCGCTTATCGGAATCTGGTAGAGTTTTATAAAAATCACTAGATTCAAAGAAATCTACTTTTTCTGCAGGAATGTAATGCAGTTTACCATCTCTAGAACAGATTTTATCAAATCTTTCAACAGCACCTGATATTTGAGTTCCATCATAGATAAATTTACCTTTGGTTGAAATCAAAGGTGCTATAACTACATCACCTTTAAAACTTTTTCTTATATTATTGTATTTTTCCACCAAGCTATTACCAGAACCTGCAAAATCGTCTAATAAAACAATAACAGAATCCTCTGGTAATCTTGCATGAGTTAAATTAAAAATAAATTGCTTACTATCTACTCCATTCGTTTCTTTATAAATATTAGCAACTACACCATAACTTTTCTTACCTGAACTAGATACAGGTACATAATAATATATTTTTCTACCATTAGCTAAATTAGAAATATCAGCATGTGTCTTTTTAGCGAAAGCAGACAATTTCATCATACTAGCTGGTTCTAGTGCCACATCTAAAAAATTCAAAATATGAGGTCGATAAGCTTCTGGATAGCTATCAAGCAATTTCTGTACTGAATCAACTGAAATTTTAAATGGTGATATTTTCTCAGCAATATCATTTACCGGCTTAGTTTTAAGAACTCTAATATTGGTTATATTCGAACTACCCAAAGTTCTCTCAAGTCTACTCAATAGCTCCGTTGTTAATCTGCTAATATCTTTACTTTCTCCTAAAGAATTCATTGCAGTGATTAGATTTTGCTCTATATCCCGTGATGAAGATATATGAAATGGAGAAAATCCTTGCTCCCAAGCAGGAATAGTCAAAACTTCAACTTCACCATTTATAATTTTCTTTTGCAAAATTTTACTTCTTTCAATAACACTCATAGTTGCATCATCCAATAAAATAGCCGGCTTCCTACCATCTGAAACTTTGCTTACAGCATCTTCAAATGTTTTACCCAACACGGATAGTTCACCCTTTTTACCAAACGAGCCTTTTCCAAATTCCAAATAATAGAACATATCTGCACGAGATAAAGTATCTTCAGCAGAAATTAATACCAACTTATTTCCACGTAAAGTTTCAGCTAAATTATTGAATGAAAGAATACTTGACCACGGTGCGAGTTGAGCCATTATATTTCTAACCTTGTTAACATCTATATTGTGTTCTTGTGCGACCTTACGTATCAAGGTATTTATTTCTTCTTTTCCAACTATTCCCATTTTAGAGTTCAATTTATCAACAACTTCTGTAAAACTTCTTGAAGTAAAAGCAGAAATACCAAGGTCTACTTTTTTAGAGGGGTTAACAATGGCACCCATAACAACACCAGAAGTTGCTCCTAAGGCAAAGTTTGTCCCAGATTGCCACTGATTAGCCTTTTGTGCAATTTTACTTGCACCTTTGCCTGCAAGTTTAAAGCCACCACCTATAACCGGTGCCATTATCAAACCACCTAATGCTCCAGTGACAGCACTTTGTAACAGTCCACCTAAAGATTTTTCTTTATTATCACTAATTGAATACCTTAAAGTCGAATCAATCGTACCGCCTAAAGCACCATCAACAGCCATTTCTGCACCCAATGCAGTAGCTCTTTTAAGTGTCGTACCTCCGGTATATTTAAAACTTGTTGTCAAAATATTTTTTAGGGTAGTATTTTTAATTGAATTAACAACCTGAGAAGCACCTGTAACAACAACATCAAGCCCCAGTTTTTTAGCAATTGTTTTACCTACTGCTCCGCCAATTCCGGCTGTAAGAGGTGCAAACAAACCATTTATTCCGCCAGTTGCCAAATCATACCCCAAAGAATCATATTCTCGTCCGCCGGAAATCGCATCAGCTTTCTTCATAGCTGCTTTTACAGCCGCACCTGATACTCCTGCTGCAGCAAATCCTGCTGCTACAAGTCCCAAAGAAGCACCTGCCGTAAACGGTGCGGCAGCAATCCCAACTGTTGTGGCTAAAGCAAAAGTACCAAAAGAAGTAATTCCTGAAACCAAGTCTGCTGCAATGTCTACACACTCTTTTTGCCCTTCTTTAAAATCAGAAATTGCTTTTTCAACTTTATCTTTTGAAACTAAGCCTTTTTTATAGTCAGAAATAGCCTTTTCAACTTTTTCAGAACTTGCACCTATATTGGTAATATTTTTAAATTTATCCCAAGCCTTACCTATAAAACCTTGTTTAGATTTTACATTTCTTAGTTCTGATTCGAACGACACTATATCAGAAGAAACAGACGTAAAATTATCAGATTGTAAGACCGGAGTAGAAAGATTTGCACCACAAAAAGACACACTTTGTGCATTTAAAACTCTATTTTGAGGCAATAAAGCCTTTGAATATAGAAAAGGATTTTCCCCTAATCCATAATTATTCATATCTAGTCCTGAACTATTCCCCTATACAATAATAAAGTATTTTCAGGGCTAAAAAATGCTTAAAATATTATATTAATTAACTTTTATTAATCAACGTCAATAGGTTCTTTCATAATTGCATCGATTGCAATTCGTGCTTTCTCAGCAAGTTCCGGATTAATGTTTGGTAAAATAGTTATTTGTCTTAAAACATCTACCGTACGTTTGAAAGAACGAACAACATCACCTTCACCGCTTTCTACGTTGCTTATTACGTTTTCCCAATTACCTTCCTGAATCCATAATTCAATCAATGGAGAATAGAACGAATTGATATACATTGGGGTTTCAATATCAAAATCTCTTTGAGTAATAGCAAGTTTTCTTCGAATATCTTTAATTCTACCTAGAGCCTGTTTGACATTTTTACTTATTGGTAAAGACGCATACATATCAGCCCTTAAATCTTCAGTATTCACAGCACAAATAACAGATGCCAACTCTGCAGGAGATAGATTATCCAAAACCCCACTTTGAACTATTTCTGAAATGTATAGCTCATTTTCCGCTCTTAGCATTGCTACAACAACACCTTTTTCATTAGGGAAATTATCTTCAATATAACCAAGTTTCTCCAAAACAGCCTTGTGAGCAATAAACTTGTTCCAATACAAATCCTTTTGCTTTGATATTGTTTTGTCTAAATCTCTGACACGTTTATTTTCTCGTTCCATTAAATCAACTGCCTTCATATGTTTCTTGTAAACTCTACAAGTATTACAAGGACAATTATTCATTTCAGAACACATATTTTTGACTTTTATCCTAAACTCTTCGTGCTCTTTTGTATAAACATTTTTGTTTTTAAGTTGTTTATTTAAAGTTTTTAGGACTTTTTTGTTCTCAACATAAATATTTCGAAGCTTATTGTAATTCAACAAATCTTGAGTTGTAAGTCCCGAAAAACACTTGAAGTCTGCATAAGCATTAGCTTTAGCCTGAACCTCAAGTTGTAAATCGATAAGCCCTTTCATTCTTTCAGTAGAAGAAAAATAACCAAAACTTTTTAAAATAAGCTCCTTAGCCTGTTCTTGAGTAAATCGTTGCAATAAATTTATAACCATTGAATATCCTGGCGAAAAACGACTTTCAAGCGGATTAGCATCACTCAAGACTAATTCTGCAACATCTTCAGGTGTTTCAAACTGTGACCCAACAATTGTTACATAACCTACCTCATCCATTCCCCGTCTGCCTGCACGGCCGGACATTTGCAAAAACTCACTTGCAGTAAGCGTTCTATGCCCATTATCAGTACGTTTACTAATTGCACTTATAACAGTTGAACGAGCAGGCATGTTAATCCCTGCGGCAAGAGTTTCAGTCGCAAAAACGACTTTTATCAACCCTTTTTGGAAAAGCTTTTCTACTAAAACCTTCCATCCAGGCAAAAGCCCTGCGTGGTGAGAAGCAACACCACAACGTAAAAATTCTAAGTGCTTGTTATTCCACAAATACGGATTTTCTGCAATGTATTCATCGATAATTTCTTGGATTTGAGCCTGTTCCTTTCTGCTAACAAGCTGCAAATCACAACATTTTTCCATTTGTTCATCACATTTTTTACGAGAAAACGTAAAATAAATAGCTGGCAACATATCTCTTTTGTGAAGAGCATTAATAACATCTTTAACAGTTGAA
>JAFQTK010000076.1 GCA_017409065.1 bacterium | reverse complement strand
CCGTTCCAAAAATTCTTCGAATTTTAAGGGTCTGTTGTCCTTAGCACAAGGGAGTCTAAAGCCGTAATTTATTAGAGTTTCTTTTCTTGCAGCATCGCCGTTATACATTCCTTTAAGTTGAGGAATTGTTACATGCGATTCATCAATGACAACCAAGAAGTCCTTTTTGAAATATTCTAAAAGTGTAGCCGGGGGAGAACCTATCGGTCTTCGTTCTATTATTCTTGAATAATTTTCTATTCCTGAACAATAGCCCATTTCTTTCATCATTTCAATATCATATTTAACTCTTTGTTCCAGTCTTTGAGCTTCGACAAGTTTGTTTTGATTTTGTAGTTCAGCAAGTCTTGTTTGTAATTCTTGTCGAATAAGTCTTATTGTTTCTTCTTGGTCTTCGTCGTTGCTAATATAGTGAACGGCAGGATAAATGATTATTGTTTTGGGTGTTTCAATTACTTCCCCTGTAATAAAATCAATTTTGACTATTTTTTCAACTTCATCTCCAAAAAATGTTATTCGAGTTATGACTTTTTCGTAACTTGGCATAACTTCGACAATATCTCCTCTGGCACGGAATGTTCCGTATTTGAGTTCAACGTCGTTTCGTTGATATTGGCTGGAAACTAATTTGCGTAAAAATTTGTCACGGTCAATTTGGTCACCGACACTTAGTGAAGATGTTCCTTTGAAATAATTTTCAGGCAATCCCAAACCATAAATACAACTTACTGATGCAACAACAATAACGTCATTGCGTTCAAACATACAACGAGTTGCATTGTGCCTAAGTCGGTCAATTTCTTCGTTTACGGTAGCTGATTTTTCAATGAATGTATCTGTTCGTGGGATGTAGGCTTCGGGTTGATAATAGTCATAGTAGCTTATAAAGTATTCTACGGCATTTTCCGGAAATAGTTCTTTAAACTCATTATAAAGTTGTGCTGCAAGTGTTTTATTGTGTGCTATTATGAGAGTTGGTTTTTGGATTCTCTCGATGACATTGGCAATTGTAAAAGTTTTACCTGAACCGGTTATTCCTTTTAAAACTTGGGCATCGTCCCCACGTTGTAAACCTAACACAAGAGAATCAACCGCTTGCGGCTGATCCCCTGCTAAAGAATGATTTGAATGAATTTTAAATTTTTTATCCATAAATATATTTTATCATATTTATAGAAATTTATTATTGGTTATTAGCTCTTTCGGCAGCACGAAGAATTTCAACGAGTTCATGTGCTTGTCTTGTTGCTTCAGTCATTATCGGCTCAGTTTTTGTACCATTGCCAGAAGTCCAAGTTGTGCGTTCAACAGGCATGTCCTTGCTGTTATATCTGGTAGTTACTTCTTTTATTTTATTTCCGTTTGCATCGTAAGTTATCATGTTAGGAGCGTATCTGTATGGCCAAAGTGATGGGTCAAAAGTTTCTTCTACTCTTTTTTGTCCTCTACCATCATTGAAGGTATATACCCTTGTTCCGTTTGCTTGATTGTGAGCTGTTGCTGTGTATGACATTCTACGATGTTTTGGCATTCTGCGTGCTTCGTTGATATATTGTTTTGTTAGTGCCATTGTCTGAGGAAAATATGTGTCGAATATTTCTGCATTTTCATCATAATCCCCTCCACTTACAATATAAGCTCCACATTCTGCAAAAACTTCTTGTGGGGAATTTATAATAATTGGGATGCCATCGGCACTTCTAAAGTCAAGATTAGAGCCTTCAAAGGCTTTCATTTCCTGAGCTACGGCTTTTCTGTATTCAGGACGATTTGAGAAGTTTTTACTTGTTACTCCATTATTATCATAATTATCTACTGCGTGCATCAATTCGTGCAAAAATGAAGTGTCGTTTACGTTTAGTGTTTCAGTTGGCCTTGAATAATAACCGTTTGCACCGTCAGTCGGGGAAAAATGTCGTATTAAGCAAACTTCGTTTGATAAATCAGAAATAACTTCAGACGGTTGATCATCTATAATTGATACTATATCTCTTCGTTCTTTGCTTGTAGCTCCGGGCATTATTGTAGAAAGAGGAAGCATTGCTTCTCCTTGAGGTCCTGTTGTTAAGGTAAAAGTATCACTTGCACATCCGGTCAATAATCCTGTTAAACCTGCAATTAAAGCATTTCTGGTGATTGTCATTGTTTTATTATTTGCTGAAGTTTGTTGATTGTTGTTTGCTTTTTTATTTTGACCGAACGATTGGGTTGATAAGTTTGAAATTTGCATAATAGTTCCTTTCTTGTGCATTTGATAGTTGTAAAAATGCTGAAAAATAAGTTGTCTGTTTTTATGAATTAGTTTGATTTTTATTTTAGAGGTATTTAGGTGGGATAAACCCTTTTTTGGTTGTTTCTGATATTACCCGACCCGTGGTTGGATCTAGCCTTCTGTGTGTGTGTCGACTTACGTCCATCGTATATTTGATAGGTCTTGTTATTATTTCTTCCGTAATTTCTCCGTTTGCATTGAATTTTGCCTGATATGTGTCGATAATAGCAGGCCATTTTTGGGGGTCATAAATTGTTTTTTTAATTTTTCGACCTTGTTGGTCTGTTATTACACATTCAACTTTTCCATCCGGTAATTTAGTGGTTTGTCCAATAAAAGGATTCCTTACAGTTTGTGGTAGTTTGTGAGTTTTGTCCAGATATTGTCTAGTGAGGACTAATGTTTTAGGAAAGTATTTTTCAAAAACGGCTCTGTTTCTATCAAAATTACCTCCGCTCATGATTATTCCTGCACACTCTGCAAAAATTTCAGAATTTGAGTTCATATCCCCGTACATTCGTAAGTTGTCTGCTTTTGTTCTGTCAGATACTTCTTTTAATGCAGCGTGTTCTCTTTCAACGGTATCAGCAAAATGCTTATTATTACCGTGTCGTATAAAACCTTGACCGTTTGGACGATGATAATCCATTGCGTGTCCTAATTCATGATGAAGGTAAATTGGGTCAGAACTTATTCTTTCATAAGGTGCATTGTAATAGCCTTTGAGCATAGGTCCCCAGAAATATCGTAACTCTGTAACTTCGGTTGCTAAGTCTGCTAATACAAGACCGTTTTGTTTTTCGAGTAAATCAATCATTTCTGAACGTTGGGAAGTTGTCATTGTTCCACAACGTTTGTCGTAATCAAATGTTTTTACACTTCCGTCAGGGCAGGTTACAGTATATCCTTTATTAGTATATTTGACAGTATATTTTTGACCGTCAACTATATCAATGTAAACTCCATTGCCTTGCTTGGTTCTTGAAATTTGGTAATACAAGTCAGACGGCAGATTTGGTTCGCTTGGTGTTTGTGTAGAAATTGATGAAGGCATGCTTGTGCAGTTGGTAAGTAATCCTAGCATACCGGCTAAAAGTGTATTTCTTGCTACGGTTAATGTTTTATCGGGGAACGTATTTGTTTTTTGTTCGGAGAAATCTTGTTTTTCTTTAGTTTTATTGTTAGACATTGTTCCATAAAATGGAATGTTTAGTTGGGGGGAGATTTGCATAGTTTTTTGTTCCTGTTTCTTGACTTTGGCAGTATAAAAACAGGAACAAAAAATAATTTGCTAGTGTAAATAAATTTTTATTGCAAAAAGTTAATTGTGATTAAAGTGGAGTTATTTCCTGTGACATTAATCGTCCGCTTTTAGGACTAAAATTTTTTGTGGATTTTTCTGTCGGTTTTCCGTTTTCATCATAAAATATAACTTCTTCGGACAATTTACGGTTTTGATCTCCAAATTTTTGGGTGGTTTTAGTTGTAATTTGTTCATCATCATCAAATTTTTTACTTGTTATCATTTTGCTAAAAGGATTTGATGTTGTTTCTTCAACTATTATTTCTTCTACATTTCCGGTGTATTTATCTTTGTCTGTAATTCGAGTGTATGTTGTACCTGCTTTTGGATTGAACTCACGGTATGTCTGATAAATAACATTTCCATTGTATAGTTCATTTGTAGTTTCTTCAACTATATCTCCGCTTTCATTGAAAACAGCTTTGTATGGATGTTGTGTGTAAGGCCATTGCGAAGGGTCAAAAGTTGTCATATTTTTCTTTTTTCCCTGTTTGTCGAATCTTGTGCAATCAATTGTTCCATCCGGTTGAGTTTCTGTTTTTGCAGTAAGTTGTCTGCGAGTGCTTTGTGGCATTTTTCGTGCTTCTTCTATGTATTTTTTAGTTAGTGCCATAGATTTTGGAAAATATTTTTCTATAACAGCTTTATTATAATTGTATTTTCCCCCACTTGTTAAAAATGCTGCACATTCTGCAAAAAATTCAGAGGTGGAATCCATTACAATAGTTGAGCCGCTTTCATCAACGAATTTAGCCCCCGCCGCCGTATAAGCTTTAAATTCTTCTTTTACAGTTTTGATGTATTCAAGTCGAGATGAAAATGTATCATGAGAATTGCCATCATTATTGTGGTTATCAAGTGCGTGCATAAGTTCATGGTTGAATGAATTTGGATTAATATTTAAATGTTCGTCAGATGGGATATAATATCCACCATAGTTGTATCCTTCAGGAAAGAAATTTGTAGTACAAGTTTCGGTTGCAAAATCTGCTAATATTGCAGCATTTTGAGTTCTTAGAAAATTAATCATTTCTGTCTTTTGTTCGGGGGTGTATGTTTGAAATAATTGTTCGTAATTAATATGTTTAGTTGTATTGTTTGGAAGTTTTATGGTAATACCATTTTTTGAATATGTAACTTCGTAATTATTTCCATCAATACAATCAGTATAAGTATTCTCTCCAGTTTTTTTTCTTGATATTTGAGAAACCAAATTGTTTTTTTGTGATGGTGGTGTAGTTACTTTGCCTTGTTTATTTCGTTTGCGTGATTGTGTTGTGGCAACAGATTTTGAATAGTATTGATTATTTGTTGTTAAATATCCCATAACAAAGCCTCTTAATAAACTTCCTCTAATGATTTAAAAACATTTTTGTAAAATAAATTGCTTTTGATTTGTCGAATTATTAATTTTTGTTTTATAATAGATTTCAAGAGTAAATTTAGGGAGTGAAAAAATTGAGTTATAAAGAGTTGATTAAAAAGACTGCGATAGAACAAAGTAGATTGCTTAAAAATAAAGAGGTATCATCAGTAGAATTAGTAAATGCACATTTTGAACGCATTGAAGAAGTTGATGAAAAGTTGGGTTCTTTTAATAGCTTAACAAAAGAAGCTGCGTTAAAAACAGCACAAGAAGTTGATGCAAAAATTAAAAATGGTGAGCAATTACCTGTTTTGGCAGGTGTACCTTTAGCATTAAAAGATAATATGAATATGGTTGGCTCTTATACAACGGCATCAAGTAAGATTTTGGCTAATTTTGTATATCCATATGATGCAACTGTTACTGCAAAATTAAAAGAAAATTTGGTTCCAATAGTTGGTAAAGCTAATATGGATGAGTTTGCCATGGGTAGTTCGAATGAAAACTCTGCAACGAAATTGGTTCGCAACCCTTGGGATTTGAATAAAGTTCCGGGAGGCTCATCAGGTGGTTCTGCAGCAGCTGTTGCGGCTTGTGAGGTCCCTGTTTCTTTAGGGTCTGATACAGGTGGAAGCATTCGTTTGCCTGCAAGTTTTTGCGGTATTGTCGGAGTTAAGCCTACATACGGAAGAGTTTCGAGATATGGTTTGATTGCTTTTGCTTCATCTTTGGATCAAATAGGACCTTTCTCTCGTTGTGTAGAAGATAGTGCTTTGGTTTTGGAAGCAATATCCGGTTATGATTCTAAAGATTCAACTTCTTTGAATATCGAAGTCCCTAAGTATTCAGATTTGATGAAAAAAGATATTAAAGGTTTAAAAGTTGGGGTTATTACTGAACTTTTGGCGGATGGAGTTTCTCCAGATGTTAAAAAAGCAATGGAATCAGCTATTCAGAAATATAAAGATTTAGGTGCTGAAATTGTTGAAGTGTCTTTGCCTTTATTGAAGTATTCTATTGCTGTTTATTATATCATTGCAACGGCAGAAGCTAGTTCAAACTTGGCTCGTTTTGATGGTGTGAAATATGGACACAGGGCCAAAGATGCAAAAAATCTTATTGATATGTATTGTCAAACTCGAGCAGAAGGCTTTGGTGATGAAGTTAAGCGTCGTATAATGTTGGGAACTTATGCGTTGAGTTCAGGATATTACGATGCTTACTATAAAAAAGCTCAGCAGGTTCGTCGCTTGATTAAGAATGATTTTGATAAAGTGTTTACGCAAGCTGATGTTATTGTTTGCCCTACTTGTCCGTACACTGCATTTGAAATTGGTTCTAAGGTTCAAGACCCGCTTTCTATGTATTTGACAGATATTGGTACAATTACTGCAAACTTAGGCGGTATTCCTGGTATGAGTATTCCTTGTGGATTTGATTCAACCGGTATGCCAATTGGCTTGGAATTGTTGGCACCAGCTTTAAAAGAAGATGTAATGTTGCAGGCTGCTTATAATTTTGAGCAAGCGACTGATTATCACAAGAAAATTGCCAGTATTTAATTAAGATGAAAAAAATCAAAAAATTATTAATTTTATTTGTATTAACCTTTGGTGTATTTGCACCGAAGGTTTTTGCTGCAAATTATAATTATGATTTAGAAGCCGTACGCTTGTATAATTTGGGTTTGGAACAGTATCGAAAAGGTGCATATACGGCAGCAATTGATTATTTTAGGTCTGCAATTAATATCCAAAATGATTTTTATGATGCTTATTATAATATGGCTGTTGTTTACGATTATATAGGTGATATGAATTCAGCTGTGGCAGCTTTAGAAATATTATTGAAACAAGTTCCAGAAGATTTTGCGGCTAATTATAAACTTGGACAAATATATCTAAAGAAAGGGAATTTTGAAAAAGCGGCTGAGTTGTTAGAAAAAATTCCTCCGACAGCTCAAGAGTTTCACAAGGCTCAAAATTTGTTAAATAGAATTGCGTTGGAAAATAAAATAAAAAAAGAAGAAAATCCGACAGAAATTGCTGCTAAGGTTGTACCATCAGTAAAAAGTATTACCGGAATTAAGACACCTTCAGGTATTGCAGAAGATTCAAGCGGAAATATTTTTGTTGCAAGTTATGGCGATAATGCAATTTTTAAGGTTATGCCAAATAACATTCATCAGTTGTATGCAAGAAATTCTTTGATTAGCGGCCCGATTGGCATTGCCTTTGATTCTAATGACAATATGTATGTTGCAAATTACAACAAAAATAATGTTTTGAAAATTGATAAAGTTGGAAATGTAAGTATCTTTATTGAGCATTCAAATAAGCCGTATTGTATCTTTGTAAAAGATAATACTCTTTATGTTGGCGAACAAGGTTCAAATATTATAGTTGTGAGAAAACTTTAGATAGCAAAAAAAATTTTTTTTAAGTTTTTAGCTAGGTATGGAATGGCCAATTTTGTTACAACGTGGAACTTCTCCTCGTGTTCCATGCCAAAAGTTTTATTCTTCTCCTCGATTGCAACATCCTAGTAATGATAATGGTGTTGGTACTATGGTATTTGCACAAAAAAATGGTGGAGAATTTTATCGTAGTTATTTTGTAAAACAGGAATTTAGGAAAAATCAGCGTTTTGGAAAACCTATTAGCGATGGTATAAGTGGAGTTCGTAAAAATGGGATATCTTTTTCAGGAAAAATTGCGGATGCAGCTTTGCATGAAAATAAGGATAGTAGAATAATTATTAATAGCCGAAAAGGGGCTGATGTTTATAAAATTTTGGTTGAGCAGGGTTTTTCTCCTTCTGCGTTAACAGATTTTAGCAGGTCGAAACTTGAGCTTCTGAGTGCAGATAGTAACAAGGTGTTGACTAATAAGCAGTTTGAACTGTTGAGTCTTGTAGTTAACATGCCAGGCTGTAAAAATCTGTTTTCACTTCCGGATATTGATGAGATGTTACGGTTAAAAAAAGAAAAGTTTGATGAAACATTTGATGTGTTTAAAAAAATAAGGAATTATTATCCTGCAGAAGATTGTGAAAAGATTCTTAAAGCTATGGGTAGAGGTAGATTACTTTTTTCTCCGGATACGATAAAAAGAGCTTTTGAGTGTGCTGACAAATTAAAAATACATCTTTACCCTGATTTTTGGCGAGGTTTTGGAACCTGTAATACCTTGCCAAAATATTGTACTCAAAACCGATATTCAGAGGCAAAGTATTTAGGTATGTTGGGTAAAGCGGTAGGGCGTAATTTAAAAAAAGCACTGGACGAAAATATAGATAAAATGAACGCTCGTGAAGATTTTCTTATCTTTGAGTTTGCTAAAAATACGGTTAGTTCTGATAAATTTTTGAAAATCTTGGAGGAAAAACCCAATTTGGTTAAAATAGCGGCTTTGTGGCAAGATAACAAGGCCTTTTATAACGATGATTATGAAATGTTGGAACAAGAAAGAACGCAATTTTTGAGTAAAGAGAAAGATTTTACCGAAGAAGAAGTTAAATTCGTTAATTTGATTTATAATTCAGAAAATGCTAGTGATTTATCTAAAGAAGATAAGCAAAAGTTGAGTGAGATAAAAAGTTATCTAACCCCGCAAGGTATTGATCCTGAATGGCGCTTAGGCTTCATAAGTAAACTTTCTCAATACGGTTATTTGACTGAGAAATTTTTTGACTTAAATTACGAAACAAGTGACGTTATTAATTTAGTTGAAGATGGGAATAATCCTTCTATTGTTAAAAAATTACTTGATTTAAATATAAGCGATGTTGATTTTGGTTTTTTGCGTGCTTTATCGTTTCGAAGTGCCGATATATTTCAATTCCAAAAAAGGTTGGATCTCCTAAAAAAATTGCTTAAATTATATCCGGGGTTAGTTATATATGATGATTACAAGTTGAAACATGTTGAAGCCTTTGATGAATCTGCTGAGTTTTTAATACAAGCGAAAAAGTATAATTTGAGTAATAAATCATTAAAATTAGGTGTAGAACATTTTTTGAAAAGTGAAGATGTAAGATATTTAAAAGAAATCGAACAAAATGATGCCGGATTGTTGAATGTGTCGTTTGAAAATCTACGCAATTCCTTGCCTTTGCTTGTCAAATATGCTCAAGCGAAAGTAATGACAGTTTACCCATTTGAGATAGTTTCTCATTGTTTGAAAAGTAACTATCCGGTAGAATGCATAGGTGAATTTAGTGAATTGAAAAAGAAATTTTCGCCTAAAGAACGAAAAATTTTAATGTTGTTTAGTAAGTTTAATAGGGAAAATTTGGAGAACTTGTCTTTACATGATTTAAATCAATTAAAAAAACGTATGATTAAACTTTATGGTACTCGAAAAGAAGACATTCAAGATACGTCAATAGGCAAAAACATAGAAGAACAGGGTGGTATAACGCAGATATTGGAAAAGACTATTGATGAAAAAGTTAAAGGTCGTGAGCCGTTGTTGTCAAAGTCTGAATTGTCACAGGGGCAATTTTTTAATTTGTTATCCTATAAACATTTAAAACAAGCATTCAGTCAATTTGATGCAAAACAATTTAAGGACGGTGTTCCGTTGCAGTATTCAAGACAGGCTTTTTATAAGGATATTCAAGATATACTTAGCAATATTTCATCGTCAGACTTGAAAATAATTAAAAGTATTTATAAATTTCCGTTTGATTTATCAGTCGATATTGTTCGCCCTTGCAATAATATTCCTTCTTGCTTTACAGACAAACAGAAAAAATATTGCGAGGAATTAAATTCCATTATTGGCAAATTTATCTATAAAAATAAGGTGGTTTTGCCCGATAATCCTGATATGCAAAAGTTTTTAAATGTAATGATGGAACAAATGCCGGAATTTGTCAGTGTTATAGGGAAAAAGCAGCATAATACGCATGATTATTCAGTAGATGTCCATACGTTGAAAGTTTTACAATCATGTTTAGAAAATCCAGAGTATGAAACTTTATCAGCAAAAGAACAATTAATTCTAAATATGGCTGTTTTACTTCATGATTTTGGTAAAGCTGAAGGAATTGTAGATTCGGGACATGCTGAAACTTCGGTTGTTTATGCGAAGGAAATCCTCAAAAAGTTCAAGTTGAATGATGAAATAAAAAAGCAAATTATAACTTTGGTGGAAAACCATCATTGGTTAGGCGAATTGGAAACAGACAAAATTGATGTGCAGTCTGTTGCTGCTGTTTTTAGAAACCCGAGTACTTATAAATTGGCGAAAATTTTTGCTCAGGCTGATTTAAGAGGGGTTAGTGATGACTTTTATAATTCGCATGTTGCAGCTCTAAATAGCAAAAAAGTAAACTTGGTTGAAAAAACTCTTGATAGTATTTTTGCGTCTGCTATACCTCTTTTTACAAGCAAAATGGTTTTAAATGCTGATATCCCTAGTGTTGATGGGGTTAAAGTAATCGATGTTGTGAATAGTCCGGAAATTTTACCTCAAATATTTGGGCAAAGCGTTAAAAGTAGAGATGATTTAAGATTATTTGTCCATATGGTAGAAACCCCAACTGCAAGTTCTTTTGCACCGCTTAGTTGTCTTTCTCAAACGCAAAATAATTTTGCTCTTAGTGTTAACTATATTTCTTCAAAATGTGATTCAAGTTATCGCAAATTTCAGTATGGGGTCTTCCTTGATTCATTATTGTCAGATATTGTGGTAGCATCCCGTTCGAATTTAAATTCCGGATACAAAAAAGGAAAGTTGTATTTGGTGGAATCCTTTACAAATTCTGACTCATACGGGTTTAAGAAAAGAAAAATGTCGGCTCAACATATCAGGGAACTATTGGGGGCAACGGAAGAAGAGTACATAGAAATAATTAAGCAAATTGCTGAAATTAAGAGAAAAGCACAAATACAAGATGTGCGAGTCGGAAAAAAATTGTTTAAAAAAGAAGATATAAGATTAGCAATTGAATCACTTGAAAAAGTGGTTTTGGCGAATGGAGTTTATCATAATGAAGTAGTAGTATATCGCCCAAAAGTTAGTGGTTTGTTTGCTAAAGTAAATGCCGTTGAGGAAATTCCTGCTGAAATGAAAGCTTATGCGAAAAAATATGATTTACCGATAATTATTTGGGGAAAATAAACCGGTAAAAATATAATCCTAAATTTGTAGGACTGGACGTATTTTAT
>JAFQTK010000075.1 GCA_017409065.1 bacterium | reverse complement strand
TGCGAATTATGTAGAAGAGCTTGCACCAAACACTTGCAGCATATTCTATAATTTATTGAATAACGGATATTATAATGGACTAAGTAAAATTATTGATATTTTGAATGAAAATAGTTTATAATATAAAAAAATTGAGGAGTTTGTATATGAAAAAAGCATTTACTTTTGTAGAAATCATGATATCAGCTGCCATATTAGGCGTTATCGCTGTGATGATGATATCTAGTGTTAATAAAGCACAACCTGATAGAAATATTTTAATTTATAAAAAATCTTTCTATACAATGCAAGACGTAGCTCGTACGCTTGTCAATGATACAGGGAAATTTGGTGACCCTGAAGCTATGTTTAAGCGTGCAGGAACAAATAATTCCGACACTATAAATACTGCTGCGGATGCTCAGTATTTTTGCGAACAAGTAGCAGGCATATTAAATACCGTCGGCACAATAAATTGTGCAGCAAATGCAGCGCCAAATTTTGTACTCTCAAACGGAAGTTCATTTACCGGCTTTGGAAGTGCGTTTATTGGGGCATCTGATGAACAAAAAGCCGCATACATAAATGACTATTTAGACATTTGTGTTGATACTAATGGTACAGATAAAGGTCCAAATAGTGGTTGTACTTCCGCAGGGACAGCCGTAAAAAATCGTGATCAGTTCAGAATTAGAATTTACTTTGACGGTAAAGTTACAACAGATAACTCTTGGAGAATGGAAAATGAAATTCTTACTAGAGGTAATGACGTAACAAAACTAAACTCGCTTGACTTTTCAGAGGCTACACCTTAATAGGAGATACTTGTGAAAAAAGCATTTACTTTTACAGAATTAATGATAGTTATGTCTATTATAGGCGTTATATCAGCATTTATGATTCCTGCTGTAACAAGGATGGAACCGGATGAAACTACAATGAAATATAGGCAAACATTTTTTGCTATGGAGGAAGCAGTCAGAAACTTAGTTAATGACGTTACTCTTCATCCGGATGGGCTTCTTACAAGGGTTGTATCAGCTACTGCCGCTGACAATACGTTAACAATTGTAGACCCACTTGATTTATCCAGCACTGTGTCAGTACACAATGATTCTGATGTTCAACAGACATCTATATACAGATTGGACACAGATGGCAATGGAACTGCTGATGGCCCGCAACAAACTGTTACCGCAGCTGCAAGCACGACTCCAGGCAGAGAAATGTGCAGAAATTTGGCAAATATAATGAACACTATGGGTGAAATTAAATGTCCAAATGATTCTGGACTTACAAACTTGATTCTTGACAACGATTCGCCCAATACCTACTTAAATATGACCGCAGCTAACGTTAATTTTCATCTCACAAACGGTGCAGCTATCGGCGGCATATACGGCAAATGGAGAACTACAAATGATGATACATCTACAACCAGCACTACACCTTTTATAACGTTATGTGTTGATGTTAATGGTTTTGGTGAAAAAGGCGGTCCAAACGTTGGATGTGCCCCTGCAAGTCGAGCTGAGAAAAAACGAGATCAATTCAGAATTAGAATAACTCAAGACGGTAAAATTTATACTGGTTCTCCGACAGGTCCAAATAATTGGTACATGGAAAACTTGATGCTTATCAATCCGCGTTCAATAGAGAAAAAGAAACTTACTGCTGTTGAAAAAGTCGAACTCACAAAAGCCATTGGAACAAGAGATAATGCCGATAATCCGGCTAATTGGACAACAGAAGCAACGTGTAAAAAAGACTTAGGCTTTACATGGTTTAGTAGTATCAGCAAATGTATATACACAGCAGGTTTTGTTAAGTCAAGATAAACATTCAATAGAGGGATAAAATATGGAAAAAAAAGCAAGTATAGGTATTTTTGGTGGCTCAGGTTTTTACAAATTTTTGGATAACATAGAAGAACTTAAAATCGAAACACCGTTTGGACAACCGTCTGAAAGTGTTTTCTTAGGTAAAATCGGTAAACACAATGTGGCTTTTATGCCAAGACATGGCAGAAATCATAATATTTTGCCACATAAAATTAATTACCGTGCAAATGTATGGGCTATGAAGTCTTTAGGCTGTGAACGTGTTATTTCACCTTGTGCGGCTGGGAGCTTGCAAAAACATATCAAACCGGGTGAATTTGTTGTTTGTGACCAGTTTGTAGATTGGACTGACGGTAGAATTTCTACGATATTTGATGGCCCTGTCGCAACTCACGTTTCTGCTGCCGAGCCATATTGCCCGGAAATGCGTAAACTCGCTGTTGAAGCAGGTCGCAAGTTAGGAATTACAGTTCATAACGGCGGCACGGTAGTCGTTATAAACGGTCCAAGATTTTCTACAAAATCGGAAAGCAAATTCTTTACTGCACAAGGGTGGGAAGTAATAAATATGACTGCATTTCCTGAAGCATACATAGTAAAAGAAATGGATATGTGTCCATTAAACATTTCTCTAATCACGGACTATGATGCAGGGTTGGTCGGTGATGTTCCACCGGTTTCTCACCACGACGTAATTAAAGTATTCAATGCAAACATTGAAAACCTTAAAAATTTACTTTTCGAACTTGTTGAAAACACACCACTTGAAAGAACTGCTTGTGATTGTGCAACTACCGTGCAAAATTCAAGATTCTAGGAGAAAAGATGAGAATATCACACGTACTTAACTATATAATACAAGCATACGTTTGGCTAGTAATTGTAAGATTGTTTTTAACATGGATTCCGACAATTGATTGGGAAAAGCCTGCATTGAAGCTATTACAAAAGGTTTGCGATATATACCTAAGCCCATTCAGAAAAATTATGCCCCCTATGGGAGGGTTGGATTTTTCACCAATTATCGCAATACTGTTTTTACAAGTCATTGGCGGAATAATCTGTACAAACTTATTTAGAATGGGATATTAGCATAATCCCCAGCACTAGTAAATAGGCTAATGTTAGATAATTAATTTTATACTTTTTGGGTATGAAAGTACTATTTTATGCTGACATAATACGATTATGAGAATAGAAAAATTATTTAACGATATATTTGAACGTGTAGACTACCTTGATACCAACATCAAGAATCCTTTTTTAGAAAAAAATTGTAATTCTAATCCATTTGCAAAATTCTACACAGGAACATATGTGTGGATTGAAAAAAACGATAATGATGAATAAAAAAAAAGCTCTACAACCTGACTCAGAGTACATTGTAGAGCACATATACAAAGAATATGGATTAATTGGTAGTAAATTTCTTTAACAAGTTTCCTTTGTATTCTTCCTTAGGCGTACTTGTTGCATTATCAGCATCAACTTTTGTGGCAATATTTTCAGCTCCTGTACTTTCTGTATTATTGCCTTCTTTCTTAATATTTTTATCAAAGAACTTATCTTTAGCCCAACCCGCCATCGGAGTAGCAATAAATGGAACAATAACACGTTTTGCAAGTGTTGTTGACGCAATCAAAGCTGATAAAAACTTAAAGGTTTCTTGCGTACGCTCTTTTATTTTATCAAATTCTTTACCTATTGTTTCCTTACTTAATGCTTTATAATCAGGTCTTGCTCTCATATGCGAAACATACGCAATTTTATTTTCATTAGAGAAAATATGTTTGAACATTTTTCCAAAAAGCTTTTCTTGGAATTTTTTATTACTAATAGTAAAGAACATTAACAACTGTGATGCAATCATCAAGATACCGTTTGTAGCGTCCAATGCAGCTACAAAAGAACGTTTTTCTTCAGGAATCTTTTCATTATGCATACTTTGCCATACATACAACCCACAACCCAGAGCATCTTTACTTGCTATCGAAGCAATTGCCGTGCCGGCTATAGCTTTCTCCGGTGTCATTTCAAATTTATCGCATAAGGTTTTCATAGCCTTTGTATTTGCAATAAACTTAAAAGGTTTAGATGCATAATCACAGAATATTGGAACTAAAGTCTTAGCAACCTTCATTACTACTTAGCCCCCTTTCCAACATTTTTTGCTTTTTCTTCGGGAGCATCCGATTTTTTATTATTTGCCAAGTTCGGGAAGAACACTTCCATAAATCGAGGATATATCCAGTTCAAAGCAGAACAGGTAATTGGCAATGAAACAAACAAACCGACCAGCAAACTTGTTACCTCTTTAAAGCCTTTTAATCTTTTACCTATAATTGACTTTAACTTTTTGACAGAATCAAGACTAAAATCGCCAAGCCCTAATGATTTCATTGCATTACTTGATATTTTCTCTTGAACATGAGCTATGAATGCTTTTACACTGGTTGTTCTTTGTCTGTTGGCTTCTTGAAGTCCTGTAACAATGTTTCTTTGGTTAGTTAAAACGTCAACCTTATCCTTATAGTAAGCCCTTTGGTAAACTTCTATAATCCGTTTATCCTGCCCTTTTGCTGCAACAAGTAAATCAAGTCTATCTAAAATTTTCTTCGCATAAGCTTTTCGTGCCTTAGGCGAACAGCAATCTTCCAATTCAGCTGAAAGTTTTGTTAATCCCCCATACTCTGGGTTGTCTTTATGTTTTGCAGCGATTTCTCGTAGCTGTTTAGTTATAGGTCCTAAATCTTCATCTCCTGTTTGAATCTTATTCAGCAACCCTCGAACTTCATCCGCATTATCTATCATTATATTACAGTTATTAAGTGCTGCTTTAAACAACTTAATACGTTCGATAGTTTTCTTTGCTCTGCTAACTATATCATTTGTAGACTCTCGAGCCTCAAATTCTGATATAATTTTTTTCATATGTTTAGGAGTATGCTGACCTCTTTGTTGCAAAACTTTGTGAACATCTACATTTGGCTTTATAAGCTCTTCGCACAATTCTTGAATCTTGGGTTCTGAAATCAATAACTGTGCTCTTGTTACTCTATCGTTTATTCTTTTAGAATTACAATTTTTTATTTTTTCATCGATATTATCCAAATAATCATCCATTGTAGTATCAAGCAATTTTCTAAGTTGATCTTCACTTAATTGCTTGTCTTCTGCAAATTTTATAGCACCAGTTTCACGCAATTCTGATGCTACTTTATTAACTTGATTTTTTGAATACTCAGCAACCTCTGCATCTACATTAGCTGAAGAATTAGAACGTTGCTTTATCATTTTTCTGATATAAGAATCACTATTTAATATTTTTTGATTAAAAAATAAAGATTTACCAAGTTTTCCTTCATTGGCTAAATAATCGTAAAAATTGCCAAGTGGTTTTGTTAAACCAGCCTGTATCAATATAGCCAACACAGCTGAAACGGGTTGTCTAAGTGCAGTATATTTCTTTGTGTCCTCATCAGTTTTTGAAAGTGGGTTAAATGCAATAAAAATTGGTGCAACCAAACCTGTACCAAGAGCGTTGATAATAATACTACCTGCTTCACCTTTTAAGCAGCGTAATTTATCCATAAACTTGATATACCCCGGCATGCTAGCATTAATTTCTTTTGCTATTGAATCTTTTGCAGATGCAGAAACCCTAGACGGCAAAGCACCGAACGCAACACTTTTATTTGTTTGTGCGTTTGCATTAGGTAAATTATTTGATATTTTCCCTACGTCCACAATTAATCCCTTATACTACCTTCATATATATAAAAAACTGTGAATGACAAAAATTGCTACATATGTTAAGAAATATTTCATACCCCTAAGTACTAGTAAAATAGCCTAGATGCAGCAATTTAATTATAGAGTATTATACAATGAAACACAAATGAAATACAAGTAAAATTAAATTATTAAATCCTCAACTCTTCTGATTGCTTGTGTTGCAGGGGATGCAAATCCCCTCTTTTTCTTGAGTTATAGGTGTTTTTATAAAAAAAGAGGCATGCCAGACTGAACTGAAACCCTAAAACTAGACAAAGTAAAAAAAAGTCGGTTTTAGGGTTTTAATATATAAGGAGGTAAAAATGAAAAGGAAACCTTATACAGTTCAAGAAAAAGAAATACTTCTTCAATCAGAAGCAATAGTAAATGT
>JAFQTK010000074.1 GCA_017409065.1 bacterium | reverse complement strand
TTTCTACATGTTTATCATCAATAAGCTCTTTAATAGATTCAACAATTTTTTATAAAATTTTATTTTGGCCTTTATCCTTTTTTGTTTTTTTCTTAACAGAAGCTACAACTTTTCCTGTCGTCTTATCTATCAACGCTGACAACACTTTTGTTCCGCCTAAGTCTATCCCAATTGCATATGCCATAAAATCATCCTTAATTCACTATAATAAAATATTAACCTAAAATTTTCTTTTTTTTAATCTCTTGACTAATTTGCTTAAAAATAATTTATATATATGCTAGAATAGTTAAGTAATTTTCAAACGAGGTAAACTTCATGAAGAAAAAAATCATATACGCATTAGTCGCAATATGCATAGGTGCAGGCACTTGGGGAGCATTTGAAGCAAGCAATTCATATGCACAACAAACCCAAACAAAAGTGCAACAAACAACAACTCAACAGACAAAAGCACCTCAAACTCAAGTTCAGTCTTGCATTGAAGTCACTCCATTAGAAATAGTTGCAAATCCGCATGAATATCTAAACAAAAATATTAAAATGAATGCAACTTTTGACAAATTTTCAACATTAGGACTAGATTACCAACCGGCACTAAAAAAATCTGAAGATTATATCGGAATTTTGATTAGACGTGATGACATAACTGACCATGTAATGCCATTACCTGAAATGAAATTATTTTTAAAACGCAAAACTGCCGAAAAATATATAGATTTGGAATCCGGCGATAAAATAGCCATAGAAGGAACTGTTTTTTCAACCGCAATGTCCGACCCTTGGATAGAAATTACAAAACTTACGGTTGTATCCTCCAAAAAACCGATAAAAGAGAACTAACTATTTGAAAAAATTATTTAAGACTCTATAATATTATTAGTTTATTAATATAGATTTATGGAGTTATTCGAGTTATGCCAAAAAAAGATATATACTTAACGGTTCATGGGCATTTTTATCAACCACCGAGAGAGAATCCGTGGTTGGAAGCAATAGAAACTCAAGACAGTGCCGCACCATTTCACGATTGGAATGCTCGAATCAATATGGAATGCTACGATCCAAACTCTGTGTCTAAGATTGTAGATGACAAAAATCAAGTCATTGACTTAGTTAACAACTATTCATACATGAGCTACAATTTTGGACCGACATTGATGTCTTGGTTAGAAACAAATGCACCGCTGACATATGAAAGAATAATAAAAGCAGATGCAAAAAGCGTTGGCGAACATAACGGACACGGCAATGCAATGGCTCAAGTTTATAACCATATGATAATGCCACTTGCCAATCTTGCAGATAAATATACCCAAGTTATTTGGGGGATTAGAGATTTTGAATACAGATTTGGCAGAAAACCTGAAGGTATTTGGTTGGCTGAAACTGCTGTTGACGATGAAACATTACTCGTTTTAGCAAATGAAGGAATAAAATTCACTGTTTTATCACCATATCAAGCTGACAAATTCAGAGATATGGGTTCTAAGGATTGGATTGATGTTAGCTGGGGAAACATAGACCCTGCAAGACCTTACAGATATTTCATCAAATCAAATCCTGAAAAATATGTTGACCTATTTTTCTATGATGGAGCAATTTCAAGTTCTGTCGTATTCGATGAATTACTTCGAGATGGGAATAAATTTGCAAGACGTTTACAAGACGGGGTTTCAAACCAACGTAATTTTCCGCAATTAGTAAATATTGCAACTGATGGTGAAAGCTACGGACACCATACCAAATTCGGAGATATGGCTTTAGCTTATCTACTTAGAGTTAAAGCTATGCAAGACGGATTTACGGTTACTAACTACGCTGAATTTTTAGAAAAATTCCCACCAAAATGTGAAGTTGAAATCAAACAAGCTTCATCATGGAGCTGCTTCCATGGCGTAGGTCGTTGGAAAGAAGACTGCGGATGTTCAACAGGAGGACACGGCGGTTGGAACCAAAAATGGAGAAAACCTTTACGCAACGCTCTTGATTACTTAAGAGATGAACTCATTACTTTGTGCGAAACAGAAGGTGATAAATATTTCCACGATTTTTGGAATGCTCGTAACAAGTACATTGACGTTATTCTGGACAGAAATGAATTTAGCATTAAGAAATTCTTTGCTGAAAACTTAAAAGAAAATCTTGATGACGAAGCAAAAGTAAAAGCAATGAAACTTATGGAAATTCAACGTCAAGCGATGTTGATGTACACAAGTTGCGGTTGGTTCTTTGCTGAAATTTCAGGGATAGAACCTGTTCAAATTTTAAAATATGCAGCCAGAGCAATACAACTTGCTGAGTCGTTTACTGATAAAGATTTTGAAACACATTTTCTTAATATTCTTTCAGAAGCACAAAGTAACATTCACGGAATGGGGAATGGCAGAGATATTTACAACAAATTTGTAAAACCTTCTGTCGTTACTGTAAAACAAATGGGTTGCCTATGGGCAGTCAGTTCGCTTTACGAAGATTTTGAAAAAGATAGCACTTTATACTGCTACGATTTCAAAAAAATTGCATACAAAGAACTCGAAAAAGGTCAATCTCGATTGGTTATAGGTCGTATAGAAGTTAAATCAAAAATCACCTTAGAGAAACAAGATTTGACTTTTGCACTACTTCAATACACCGGTGGAGATTTCCATTGTGCGATAAAAGAATTTGTCAGTGTTAGTGAGTATGAAAAAATGCAAAAGGATTTGACAGATTCTTACCTAAACTTCCCGCTTACAGAAAGCATACGCAGAATTGATGAATACTTTGGACGTCAATATTTCACATTAAAAGATATATTCTTAGATGAAAGACGAAATATACTCAAACAAATATTCCAAGGTGAACTTGCAAAGTTCAAAAATGTCTATCGTGAGCTTTATGCTGAAGGTAGAGGCTCTATGCGTCACTTAAAGAATTTAAACCTCAATGTGCCGGTAGAATTTAAAATTGCAGCTCAATACACCTTAAGCCAAGACTTTAACAATTTGATTGAAGAATGCGACTCAGAAATAAATGAATCATCAATTCATAATGCAATAGAAATCAAAAATGAAGCAAAACTACTAGATGTTGCATTGGACAAAGAAATTGCAAACGAAGTCTTTACAAGGAAAATTATTAAAGAAATTTTTGCACTTTCCCGTAACCTTGAAGTTCATAGAGCAGAAGCTGTGCTTGAATTATTTAATTACGTTGAAAAGCTTGAATTGAATGTAAATATCGCAGAAGCTCAAAACATTTATTTTGCTAAAATCTATCATGAATTGGGTGTAATCCTCGAATCACAAAAAAGCAATGAGGATTTAAGAGATAACAGACATTTTGTTTTATTACTGTTACAGATTGGACAAAAACTAAATATCAACACTGCTTTTTATCGTGATATCCTAGATAAACTCTCGTTACCTTACGCAAAATAAACAACAAACCTCAAATAATAAAATAGCAAGAATGCCAAAATGTTCTTGCTATTTTTTATTTCTAATGATTTTACAACAAAAAACTGCCACCACTTTGTAAAATTTTATTTAAATTCATCTAAAAAATGGTTATTTTTTCTAAAATTTGGACATATAGTTATTACAGGATAGAATGACGGAGATATTTTATGCAATTTGATTCCTATATAGTTTCAGAAACAAAAACAGCTTTTTCTGTACCACTAACAACAAGTTACAAATTAGAAAAGAAAAAATATAAAGGATTCACATTAGCTGAAACACTAATTACATTGTCTATTATTGGGGTTATAGCTGCAATGACAGTACCTACATTAATGACAAGAGTTCAACATCACGGCTATGTAGTGGCATTGAAAAAATTTCATAACAGCCTACAAAATGTAATAAAATTATTACCCGAAAACCTTGGATGTTCATCAGGTGATTATGCTTGTGCTATGGCTGGAATAAGAACAGACAATAAATTCAATTTGGAAGCATTGTCATCTCAATTCAAATTGATTGTAGACACCGACAATTGCAAATACAAGCATAACGGTTACGATGTAGCTTGCTTTCAAACTGCAGATGGAGCTTTAATTTTTGAAGAAGCTGCAAATGTACAACTCGCTTCAATTGGGGTCGATATAAACGGAACAAAAGGTCCAAACTTAGAAGGTAGAGATATATTTCACTTCGATATAGCATTTGTGGACAACAAATATAACTCAGGAATTAGAGTTGGCACGGTATTACCAACAGGTTCAAAACTTCATGCGAATTACTATGGCGATTCAGGTTTTCATTGGAAATATCACTGCAAAGACAACCTTGAAAAATCAAACGGTTCAGGTTACTTTTGCACAGGTAGAGTCCTGGAAACAGGCAAAATGGACTACTAATCTAAAATTAGTGATTCACATTTGTTGAATTTGGAGCTTTAACAATTTGAACAGAACGGACTTCAGACAAGTCTTGACGTGCTTCTTTGATTTTGTTTCTGACTTCATCATCCAAACTATGTCCGCCGACCAATCTATCAACAAATCCATTATTTAATTTAACGGCTTTTTTCAAAACACCAATATCATCAAGAATGTCTTTGATTTGTTCAAAATCATATCCAAAACCATGTTTAGACTGATAAGTAAGAGTTTCACCCGTAGTTGCAGTAATTTCTTCCCCACCTTTTTCAAAATAAATTTTAAAAATAGATTTCAAATCTTGCAACTCGCATTGCATAGTGCTAATAGCCTGCTGAATACGCAAATAGCGTTCAAATAAATAGTCAATATTATCAATCTGTTTAATTTGCCAATCATATTTTTTATCATAAAGTTTTTTGAGCTTAGGATACGCAAGAGCCAATCCCATAGTATCTCCCATAGCACGGTGTCTGTCTGAAATTTCAATTTCAAATTTTTTCATCAAATTATCAAGCCCATGAGATACAAACTCAGGATAAACTTCTTTGAACAAAAACTCCGTATCCACACGAGGGTTTGTAATTCCTTTACCCGTAACCCTTTTAGCCGCTTCGTTAATATAGGAATAATCAAAAATAGCGTTGTGGGCAACAATTGGATAATCACCTATAAATTCAAGAATTTTAGGCATAACCTCAGCTTCTGTCGGTGCATTTGCAACCATTTCTTCAGTAATCCCGTGAATCGCAATACTTGAACGTCTAATATGTTGTTCAGGATTAATTAGGGTTTCAAAGCTATCCTTTATCACACCATTTTCTAAACGAACAGCTGCAAACTCAACCATTCGTTCCTTTGTATAATCCAATCCTGTTGTTTCTGTATCTAAAACTATTTCAATAACTTTTTTGCGTGCCATTTCAAATCTCCCTTATTAAAGTTTACCATAAAAGTGCAAAATCAAAAACTTTGTAATAAAATATAAAAGGAAGAAAAGGATAAAAAAATGCAAAGAAAACCGGTAGTTGCAATAGTTGGACGTCCAAACGTCGGAAAATCAACACTAGTAAACAGATTAGTCGGCACAAGAAAAAGTATTGTTGACGACCAACCAGGAGTTACTCGTGACAGAATATATTTTGATGTAGAATGGCAAAACAAACATTTTACAGTTATCGATACAGGCGGAATTATCCCCGGCGATGAAGACGAAATTATGTTAAATATTTTCACACAAGCTCAAATTGCGTGTGAAGAAGCCGACAAAATCATATTTGTTGTTGATGGCAAAGACGGAATCAACCCGATTGATTTTGATATTGCGAATGTGCTTAGAAAAAGCGATAAAGAAGTTTTCCTTGCCGTAAACAAAATTGATTCACCTACTTGGACAAATAATATTGCGGATTTCTATGAGCTTGCAATCGGCGAACCTGTTGCACTATCTGCACTTCACGGAGATGGCGGGGTTGGCGATATTCTTGATGCAGTTACTAAAGATTTCGAATATTCTGAAGCAGAAGTAGCTAACGACATAATCAAAATCGCAATTGTAGGTAAACCAAATGCAGGGAAATCAAGTATTGTAAATGCATTACTAGGCGAAGACAGAGTTATTGTTTCAAACGTATCAGGTACAACTCGTGATTGTATTGACTCAAAAGTTAAATACGAAGGTCAGGAATTTTTATTAATTGATACTGCGGGAATCAGAAAAAAATCGAAAGTTGACTGGGGCGTTGAAAAATTTGCCGTTGATAGAGCAATAAGAGCAATAAGAAGTTGTGATGTTGCGGTACTTGTTATTGATGCACTCGAAGGCTTAACCGATCAAGACAAAAAAATTGCACAAACCATTATTGAATCAGGACGTGCTATGATTTTGGCTGTAAATAAATGGGATTTGGTTGAAAACAAACAAGAAAACTCACCTCAAAAATACGAAAAAATGCTTCAACAAGAAGCACCGTTCTTGGATTATATCCCCAAAATATTTATATCAGCGGTTACCAAACAAAGACTCGTTTATATATACCAACAAGCAATTGAAGTTCATAAAGAATGGACAAAACGTGTATCAACAAGCACACTGAACAAAATCATTTCAGAAGCTTTTGCGATGAATCCGCCAAACTCAAAACGTGGAAAACGCTTAAAAATTCTTTATACAACACAAGTAAAATCAGAACCGCCAACATTTGTTATGTTCGTAAACAACGGTGATTTGTTGGTTGACAGTTACAGAAGATATTTAGAAAAAAGACTCAGAGAAGCTTTTGGCTTCTTTGGCACACCTATAAAATTAACGGAAAGAGAGCGAAAGGAAAAAGATTCATGATAAATCAAATTTTGCCGATAGTATTAACACTGATTGTAGCCTACCTAATAGGCTCAATTCCAACAGGTTACATAGTTGTTAAATTATTAAAAGGTGAAGATATCAGAAAAATCGGCTCCGGCTCGACAGGTGCAACAAACGTTAAACGAGTATTGGGCAAAGGGTGGTTTTTCGGTGTAATGCTTATGGATGCATTCAAAGGAGCTTTACCCGTTGTGATAGCTAAACATTTTGACTTTGAAATAGGTTTGCTTGCTGTGTTGGCTGCAGTTGCAGTTTTAATAGGGCATTCAAAATCAATCTTCTTAGGCTTTACCGGCGGTAAATCCGTAGCATCAGGTGTAGGCACAATTCTTGCACTTTGTTGGCAAGTTGGATTGGCTATTGCAGTAATTTGGGGTGTAATAACATATATCTCCAGATATGTTTCTTTAGGCTCAATTATAGCATTGAGCTTATCACCTATTTTGATGTATTTCTTCAAACAACCGATTGCTTACGTTATTTACTGTGCAATTGGTGCAATTTACATCGTTTACCTGCACAGAGAAAATATTAAAAGATTACTTGCCGGAAACGAAAACAAAGTAAGATAAGAAATAGCCAATTAGGCTATTTCTTTTTCAGATTTATTATTTAGGATTAAAGTATGACAATCAGAAACGGAAAATTTCAAATCAATACAAGAGGCTTTACTGACATTATCGATATTACTCAGAAAGTCAAAAATGAAGCCTACAAACACAACCTGAAGGATGCACTTGTTCATGTTTATGTTGCAGGCTCAACTGCATCAATTACTGCAATCGAATACGAACCGGGCTTGGTCAAAGATTTACCTGAAGCCCTTGATAGAATTGCACCAATGAACGCAAACTACCATCACGACGAAACTTGGCATGACGGAAACGGACACGCACACGTCAGAGCCGCAATAATAGGGAATTCCTTTTCTGTTCCGATTGTTGAAGGAGCTTTACAACTTGGCACTTGGCAGCAAATTGTACTTATCGACTTCGACAATAAACCAAGGGTTCGTAACGTTACAGTACAAGTACTGGACTAAGCTTGGTCAATTATAGCGTTGTAAGTCTTCATAACATCAAGCCTTGATTTTAAAAAGTCCAACGGAGCATCAGCCGGGAAGTTTCTTGTATAAGTACCTGTTGCACCTTGAAGTTGATAAACATCTTTGTCAAGGGTTTTGTTGATATTTACATAGCCCCAATTAGTAAGATTATCTAAATATTTTTTAAATTCAGCAACGGCTTCCGGACCTTCAGCCTTTAATCTGCGTGCAAGATACTCTTGAGCCTTCTCTCCCAATAATGCACACGCTCCGAATGATGGTCTGTTTGCTACCGATGATGTTGAATTAATTGTCATAAATTTTCCCTTTCTTTTAATTTTTAGTTTAGTCATATTTTTAAACTTACCTAAAAAAAAAGATTGCTTTATTACCGGTTTTGTTTTACAAAATTTAACAATTAACTATTTGAAATCAACGTTCTATACTGTAAACACTGAGCAATATGCTTAGATTGAATATTTTCTGAATTATCTAAATCAGCTATCGTTCGTGCCAGTTTTAAAATCCTATCATAAGCACGTCCGGACAGACCGAACTTAACAATAGCAGCCTTCAACATTTCTTTTGACTGATCATCTATCTGACAAAACTTTTTAACAAGTTCAGGTGTTAATTCAGAATTGGTAAAAATATCATAATCTTTATAACGAGCCGCCTGAATCTTACGAGCCAAAACAACTCTTTTTCGGATATCCGCCGAGCTTTCTGATGTAGCTGACATATTTAGCAATTCATCAGAACTTAATCTAGGCACTTCAATTTGCATATCAATTCTATCCAATAACGGACCTGAAAGTCTTGCTCTATATCGCTGAATTTGAAATTCATTGCAAACACATTCTTTTTGACTATCCCCCAAATGACCACAAGGGCAAGGGTTCATTGAAGCCAACAAAATAAAATCAGAAGGATATTTAACTGCAATCTTTGCACGAGAAATTGAAATTTCACCATCTTCAAGAGGTTGCCTTAAGACTTCCAAAACGTTTCTCGGAAATTCAACAATTTCATCAAGAAACAAGACTCCTCGATGAGCCAAAGTTATTTCGCCCGGTTTTGCGTTTTGACCGCCACCAATAATACCCACTCCGGATGCTGAATGATGTACAACCCGAAACGGTCGTTTATTAACAAGTGGCATATCTTTAGTTAAAAGTCCTGCTATACTGTAAATTTTAGTAATTTCTAACGCCTCTTCTAACTCCAATGGCGGCAAAATAGATGCAAAACATTTTGAAAGTAAAGTTTTGCCTGACCCCGGAGGTCCGACCATAAGCAAATTATGACCGCCAGCAGCAGCTATTTCGAGAGCCTTTTTAGCTTTTGTTTGTCCTTTTACATCTTTAAAATCAAAAACAAACTCATCTTTTTTTACATTACCTAACAAATCTTCAATATTTACACTTACTTTTTCCAACAAAACCTGTGTTTCGTCCGTAACAAAATGATTTATTACATCATTGAGATTTTTTGCAGAATAAACATTAATATCAGGAACTAAAGCTGCCTCATATTTATTATCTTCAGGAACAATAATATTACTTATCCCCAAAGATTTTAAACCCGCAACAGTAGGCAATACACTGCTTACCGGCTTCAATGTGCCGTCCAAAGACAACTCGCCTATAAATGCATAATCACTCATTTTTTCAGCATCAACAATTCCATCTGCCGCCAAAATACCAACAGCAATCGGCAAATCATAACAAGAACCTGCTTTTTTAATATCGGCAGGAGCCAAATTTACTATAATTTTCTTTGTTGGAAAAGAAAACCCAGAGTTTTTAATAGCAGAGCGAACCCTCTCTTTAGCCTCATTTACGGCTAAATCAGGGAGTCCCACAACCATAAAGGCAGGGACTCCCAAATTCATATCTACTTCCACTGAAATTTCATAACTTTCCAAACCTATGACAGTTACTGTTTTGATGTTAGCAACCATTTTTCTTTTCACCTACGAGATATTTTTGCCAAAAGTTCTAGGAGTTCAACATACAACCAAACCAGTGTAACCATCAAGCCAAATGCACCGTACCATTCATAGCTTTTGTCATATCCACGGATTGCACCATTTTCAATAAAATCAAAATCCAAAATTAAATTTAATGCCGCAACTACACAAATACCAACGCTTATACCAATTGACAATGGAGTTGAAGCTTGTAACGGAGCTAAAGAAACACCAAATAAAGACAAAACGAATGAAATTAAGTAAAAAAGCAAAATCCCAAATGTCGCAGCAATGATGATACCTCTAAATTTATCCGTACACTTAATAACACCTGCTTTATACAACATTAACAATGCAAATAAAGTTGTAAATGTTGCAACTACTGCCTGAACAACAATCCCTGGTAATGAAGCGTTAGCAACAGCTGAAATTCCACCCAATGCCATTCCTTCAGCAAAGGCATATATAGGTACCAATACATTCATAGCTTTTCGTGTAAACGCAATAATTAATGCCAAAACCAAACCACCAATTGCACCAATACCGGTCATTGCCGCAACTTTATCCACAAAACCTAATGCATATTGGTACCATACAACACCAAATGAAACACTCAACAAAGCAAGCAACAAAAACATTTTATTTACCGTACCAACTACGCTCATTGGTCTATCACTCATAAACGCATTCGATTGTGAAAAACCTTTCGATATAACAGGATTACTCATTATCTATCTCCTTCTGTTTTTACTTCATTAATATAATAACATATCTTTTAAGAAAAAATTCAAGAAATTAACATAAAATTAATAATCAAATTTGCTAAAATTACTTGATTATAAGATTTGCTCATGCGAAAATTAAAGCAAGAGGTAGAGTTATGGTTAAAAACAATTTAGTTTATTTACTTGACAGTAAAATTTATATTAATTTAACCAATCTATGTACAAATGACTGCAAATTCTGTATTAGAGGTCTTAAAGATGATGTTGTCGGGGCTAATATGTGGCTCGAAACAGAAAATATTACGGCTCAAGATGTTATCGCCCAATTAAAACAACATGAAGATAAAATCTGCTCAGGTGTAACATTCTGCGGATACGGCGAACCAACAATCAAAATTGATGTTTTAAAAGAAGTTGCAAAATACATAAAAGAAACCTATCCAAATACTTTAATCAGAGTGAATACCAACGGACATGGTTGTGCAATCCACAAAAGAAATATTTTGGATGAATTAAAGGGCATCGTCGATGAGTTTTCAATAAGTTTAAACGGCGAATCAGAAGCTCTATACAATGAACTATCCCAACCGAAAATAGAAAATGCATATGAGGCAATGAAACTATTTGCCAAAAATGCGGCAGAATCAGGATTTAAAACTACACTATCCGTAGTTACAGGCTACAAAAACTATGCGATTGATGTAGAAGAATGTGAAAAAATAGCCACTTCAATCGGAGCAAATTTTAGAAACCGTGAATGGCTAGACAACGGATATTAATACAATAGTAGATAGATGAAAATCAATAAACGCAAAAAGAAAGGTTAAAAAGATGACACAAAATGTTTTAGACAAAATCATGAAACCAAAATCAATTGCGGTAGTTGGAGCTTCAACAAAACCTAAAACAATTGGTTCTGAAATCATGCAAAGATTGAGAGATTACAAATTTAATGGAAACATCTATCCGGTAAACCCTAAAGGTGGCGAGATTGAAGGATTCAAAGCTTACACTTCAATTGCTGAAATACCGGGAGAAGTTGACTTAGCGGTTATTGTTGTAAACGCTAAATTTGTTTTAGATACAATTGACCAGTGTAATGCTAAAGGAATCAAAGGACTTTGCATTATTACCGCAGGCTTCAAAGAAACAGGCAAAGAAGGTGCCGAAATGGAAAAACAACTTCTTGCTAAAGTTCGTGAATATGGAATGAGATGCGTAGGTCCAAACTGCTTGGGCGTGCTAAACACAAACCCTGATGTTATGATGGATGCAACTTTTGCAGAATCTCTACCTGTTAGAGGCGACATTGGTTTCGTTTCTCAATCAGGGGCGTTAGGCGGCGGTATTCTTAACATCCTTAAAGACCTTAACTTAGGTTTTGCTCAATTTGTTTCAATTGGAAACCAAGCTGATGTTAACGCTGAAACAATGCTTGAATACTGGGAAAATGATGATGACGTTAAACAAATTCTATTGTACATGGAATCAATCCAAAACCCTGCAAACTTCAGAAAGTTAGCATCAAGAATAACAAAGAAAAAACCTATTTTAGCATTGAAAGCAGGTCGTTCTGCAGCTGGTGCAAGTGCAGCATCTTCTCACACAGGTTCTTTAGCCGGTGCTGATAAAGCAGCTGCAGCATTGTTAAACCAATCAGGTGTTATCAGAGAATTTTCATTAAAGAACTTGTTTGCTAACGCAAAAGCATTCTCTAACTGCCCAATTCCAAAAGGAAACAGAGTTGCTATCATTACTAACTCAGGCGGCCCTGGAATCATGGCAACTGATGCAATCTGCGAAAGCGGAATGGAAATGGCTAAAATTACAGATGAAACTAAAGACAAATTAAGAAGCTTCTTGCCTTCAGCTGCATCTGTTAAGAACCCAATCGATATGATTGCTTCAGCTCCTATTGAACACTATACTCAAACATTAGAAACAGTTATCGCTGATGAAAATGTTGATATGATTATGGTTATTTATTTACCGTTCTTAGGTCTAAAAGATATCGATGTAGCTAAAGCTTTGATGGAAATAAAAGCTAAAAACCCAACAAAACCAATTTTGGGTGTATTTATGACTACAAGCGAATTTTTCACAGCTATTTCTGAAATG
>JAFQTK010000073.1 GCA_017409065.1 bacterium | reverse complement strand
GTGAATGAACCCTAATGAAATGAGCTTTAATTTTTTAAGCTGTCTGGTTGTGAACCTGCATGTGCAGGCGAAGAATCTCGACACCGTAAGCATATCGTCATTCTGAACCCCCTTGTGGGGTGAAGAATCTCGTCGCATAACCACACCGTCATTCTGAGGGAACACAGTGACCGAAGAATCTCATGAAATGTAGACTACCATCGGCGAGATCCTTCGGGCTAAAGCCCTCAGCATGACGTTGATTATTAAAATAAATTTAAATAATCTATTTAGTGGTACATATTAGTAATCAATGAGTTATAATAATAACAGAAATCGGAAATACTAATATGATTAGTTATTATAAAAAATACGCACCCTATTTATTTTTGTTACCTGCTGCAATAGTTTTGGGCATATTTTTTTTCTTACCGTTTTTTGACACTATAATTTTAAGTTTTAAAGATTATTCAACCGGTATTTATAATCCAACATGGGTTGGAGTGGACAATTATATTCAACTAATGAAGTCACCTGAATTTTATAAGGTTATTTTCAACACACTTATATTTCTATTTTGTGCAGTACCTTTATTAGCAATAATTCCACTAATTTTAGCAATAATGGTCAACCAAAAAATAAGAGGAATAACTTTATATAAACTATTGATTTACCTTCCTGTAATCGTATCCATTGTAGTAGCAGCAATCGCTTTTAAGTGGCTTTACGCTCAATCAGGAATTTTAAATTACATTATAGGATTTTTCAGGCTAAACCCGATTGGCTGGCTCACTGACCCAAGATTTGCACTTTTTTCAGTAATTATAGTAACCGTATGGAAGGGAATCGGCTATTACATGATGATTTATTTGGCGGCATTAATGTCCGCACCAAAAGATTTATACGAAGCATGTGATGTTGACGGTGCAAACTTTATCCAAAAACATTTGACGGTTTCACTACCTCATTTAATACCGACAATGGCACTTGTTACAACCATAAGTTCGATTTCAGCTTTGAAAGTTTTTGCCGAAATCTATGTAATGACCAAAGGTGGCCCTTTAAATTCAAGCAAAACAATCGTTTATTACATTTACGAACGAGCATTTGAAAATCTTGATTTAGGACTTGCTTCAGCGGCTTCAATTATTTTATTGGCAATAGTTATGGTCTTTTCAATTATAAATGTTGTATTTTTTGAAGGGAAGAAATATTAATGAAAAAATTTCAATTAAAAGGATTTTTTGTTCATTTAACTTTGATATTAGTGTCATTGCTTTGCATCTTCCCGTTTTTGTGGCTACTTTCTACTGCACTAAAAGGCAGTAGCGAAAATATTTTTCAATACCCGCCTCAATTAATCCCCAGTTTCCCTACATTTGAAAACTTTAAATCCGCTTGGGCTCAAATTCCGTTCATAACATACTACTTAAACAGCTTTATTGTTGCATTTTTTACGGTAGTATTAAATTTAATTTTGTCGTCGCTTGCTGCATATCCCTTGGCCAGAATGGAATTTAGAGGGAAAAAAATAACATTCTTTGCAATTTTGGCAACAATTATGATTCCATTTCAAGCCATAATGTTGCCTGTATACTTGATTGTGCTTAAATTAAACTTAGTTGATACAGTAAGTAACTTTATGGGGTATTTGGGATTAATTTTGCCCTTTGCAGTAAATGCTTTTGGAATATTCTTGATGCGACAAGCATTTATGACGATTCCAAGAGAACTCGAAGAAGCAGCTTTCGTAGATGGTTGCAATGTTTTTCAAATTTGGTATAAAATTTTACTACCAATGGTTAAACCTACGTTGGCTACTCTCGCTATTTTTACTTTTATCGGTTCTTGGGGGGAATTTCTATGGCCAAGTATTGTCTTAACAAACAAAGCAATGTATACTTTACCTGTCGGAGTAAATGACTTACAAGGTATGTTTTCGGCGAACTGGCGAATAATTGCTGCAGGTTCTTTGATTTCAATAATCCCAATCATCATTTTCTTCATTGCATTACAAAAATACTTCATTTCAGGTGAAAATGAAGGTGCAGTAAAAGGGTAAAATGAATAATATTTCAGTAATAGATTGCACACTACGAGATGGCGGATATTTGAATAATTGGAATTTCAACAACGAATTTCGTCAAAATATTTTACAAGCCCTCGTAGAATCCAATATTGATATTATTGAATGCGGATTTATAAGTGAAAAAAACGGTTCCGATTTAAACGGCACAAATTTTAAATCTTTGAACAAGGTTAATGAAATTCTTCTGAAAAATAATTTTAAAGAAAATTCTTCAAAGTTTGCAGTTATGCTAAAACTAAATGAATTTGATATTAACAATTTGGCAGATTGTAACCACTCCAAAAATCAAATAAGCATTATTCGAGTGATGGTTTATCAAAATGAAATTGAAAAATCAATTGGTAAAATAAGAAAAATTATAGAAAAAGGCTATGAAGTCCATATTCAACCAACAATAATATCGCACTATTCTGATACCGAAATAATACAAATGTTGACAATGTTTAACCAACTTAATTATGGCTCAATAGCAATTGTAGACACCTTTGGAGCATTAAATCCGGTAAAAATTAAAAACATAACAAAAATTTTTGATACATATGCAAAATCATCCGCAGCATTAACCATACACTGCCACAATAATTTATCTCTCGCATATGAAAATACGTTAAGCTTTGTTGAATCCATAAACAAAGACAGGAAAACATTTATTGATTCTTCCCTACTTGGGTTAGGGCGAGGATGTGGAAATCTTCCCACGGAAAAAATTATTCAATGGTTAAACATTGAAAAAAATAAAAATTATAAATATAAACATATCCATAATTTTTGTTTAACACAATTCAATAACTTTGATAGGAGTATTTCTGAAAAAGATTATTATGCTTATTCCATTACCGCAAAAAGAAATATTCACCCGAATTATGCTACAAAATTAATACTTTCAGGATACAAAAAAGAACACATTGAAAAAATATTGAGTAAAATAACAGAAGATAATTCTCAAACATTCAATGAGGAAAAATTACAAAATATTTGTAAACAGTTATAGCACAAGTACTTGCAGATTTTTTCAAAAGAGTGTATTATTTACAATAAATCTATTAATTGGAGTATGTGAAATGAAAGAATTATTTAACCGTTATGTTCAGGAAATAGAAACTTATATTATGTTTCAAATTAAGCAAAAAACACTTGAATTGACCCCTGAATTAATAAAGAAAAACCGTGCCCCAATTGGACTTGATATTGGAGCACCAACAGACAACCCACCAAAATTTGTCGTTGATAAGCTCAAAGAAGCACTTGATATTGACGGTATTCACAAATACTCAACTCCAAAAGGCGAAGCGTTTTTCTTAGAAGCAATCGCACAAAGAATGAAAAATCGTTTTGGTGTTGATGTTGATCCAAAAACAGAAATTTGTTCTCTTATTGGGTCTAAAGAAGGCTTGGCAAATATTGTACGAGAATTAATCAACCCTGCGGTTGAAGATAAAGACAAAGAAATTATTCTTGTTCCGGACCCAGGATATGCATCTTATAGCCAAATGCTACTAGTATCAGGCGGATTGGCATATCCAATCCCACTAACTATGGAAAACAATTTCATGCCTGATATGGAAGACGTCTTGGCTTCTCTCCGTAAAGACGGATATGATGAGAAAAAAGTTAAAGCAGTTATAATAAATTACCCAAACAATCCACTTGGAGCGACTGCACCAAAAGAATACTACAAAAAGGTTGTTGATTTTTGTAAAAAGCATAATTACTTACTTATTTCAGATGCTGCATATTGTGATATGTATTTTGATGAAAGCAAAAAACCTATATCCGCTTTAGAAGTAGAAGGTGCTAAAGATGTAACCCTTGAATTTCATAGTTTTTCAAAACCATACGCTATGACCGGCTGGAGATTAGGTTGGGTTTGTGGTAACAAAGAAGCTTTAGGAATGTTCGCTAAACAAAAATCTACAATTGATACAGGTTTATTTAAAGCTTTGCAATATGCTGCCGCTGCAGTTTTAAACTCTGATGAAGGCGAAGCATATATTGAACAAGCCAACAAAGGATTCAAAGAAAAGCAACAAATTTTAGTTGAAGGATTCAAAAAACTTGGTTGGAGCGAGAAGGATTTCATGGTTCCTGATGCAACTTTTTACTTGTGGTTGCCAATTCCTAACCAATATAAAACTTCTAAAGAATTTACTGATGCCTTACTCGCTACTTCTGGCATAGTTGCAGTTCCCGGTAGTGCTTTTGGTAAATTCGGAGAAGGCTATGTGCGTATATCAATAGTTGCTCCAAAAGATAAACTATACGAAGTTATCGAAAGAATGGAAAAAGACGGATTTACTTATACCGCATAAGCAAATACCTAAATAAAATTTTAACGCAAGCTTGTAACAAAGCTTGCGTTTTTTAATAATATTATTTACTTAAAAAATAGCCGTTCTGTAATTAAAACAACAGAACGACTATAAATTTTCTATTTTGCTTCAACAAGTTCTTTTGTTTCAGCTACAACTTCAACAGGTCTGAGTTTTTCACGGACTTTAGCCTCAACTTCTGCCAAAATAGTTGGATTAGCTTGCAAATATTCTTTTGCCTTTTCTCTTCCTTGTCCAAGCTTTTCATCATTATAACTAAACCAAGCACCTGCTTTTTTAATAATATCAAAAGAAACAGCTACATCTAAAATACAACCGAGTTTGCAAATTCCTTTTCCGTACAACAAATCAAACTCAGCAATTCTAAACGGCGGTGCCACTTTGTTTTTAACAACTTTTACTTTTGTTCTGTTTCCTAAATCTGCAGTATCACCTTTTATTGTTTCGCCTTTTCTGATATCAAGACGAACACTTGCATAATATTTAAGAGCGTTTCCGCCTGTTGTTGTTTCAGGATTTCCGTACATAACACCAATTTTTTGTCTTAATTGGTTTATAAAAATAATCGTAGTATTAGTTTTTCCAACAACACCTGTGAGCTTACGCAAAGCTTTACTCATCAATCTTGCTTGAACACCCATTTGTTGGTCTTCCATAGTGCCTTCAATTTCAGTTTTAGGCACCAATGCAGCAACAGAGTCAACAACTATAATATCAACAGCCCCTGAGCGAACTAATTCTTCTGTTATCTCAAGAGCTTGCTCACCTGTATCAGGTTGTGAAATAAGCAACTCATCAATATTTACACCCAATGCTCTTGCATATTCAGGGTCGAGTGCGTGTTCTGCATCTACAAAAGCTGCAATTCCACCCATTTTTTGACATTCAGCCACAACATGCTGAGCTAATGTTGTTTTACCTGAACTTTCAGGTCCATAGATTTCAATAATTCTTCCACGAGGGACCCCACCTATTCCTAATGCAATATCCAAAGATAATGCTCCTGTCGGAATAGCCTCCACTGAAACTGCCGGTTTATCGCCAAGACGCATTATAGAGCCTTTACCAAAATCTTTTTCTATTTTTTCGATAGCCATTTTCAAGGCTTTTTCTCTTTCTGGTGAAATAGATGTATTTTCTTTTTCCTTTGCCATTTATTATCTCCAATAATTCTAATATATTTCTAACATTATACTATTTTTAATTCAAAAAAAATATAATGTTACAATTTGATATATTTTCTCGTATAAAACAGCATTAACATGGCAATTTCTCATGTTTTTATGTTTTTATAGACTTAGGTAGGGCTATGACTAATAATTTAAACGTATCAAATACATATAAACAATTTTTAACCGTGCAAAACGTACAACTTAGTTCTGCACCAATAAAGGCAGACAACTGCACCATTGCTGCTGTGCAAATAAAAGATACGGAAAAAGAAAAAAAAGGTCATGCTCTTACCAAAGCCGTAGCAATAGTTGCAATATCAGGTGCGGCAATAGGTCTGTTATTCACAAAAGGCATTTCATCTAAATTTTATAAAAACATAAACTCCTGGATGCAAAAACTGGATGACAAAATATACGAATATAGTACAAACCACAAAACTTTGAGTGCAGTCCAAAGAGGCTATCTTAAACTTACAGAAGGGCTAAGAAATATTCTGGGATGGTTCAAAACAGGGAACAACATTACCGCAGCCCGAGATGCAGGTTTTATGGCACTTTGCGACAAAATAGGTTTAGGTAAACCTATGCGTTGGATAACAAATCAATTCAAAAAAATAACAATTTCAACATCACAAAAAGCCTATGAACGAGCAAGAAATGTTACAGATGCAAATATTGCAAAATTAAGAGCATTAATACCTCAACTACGAGAAGTTAACCCTAGGGAAGCGGCCGAGCTTGAAAAATTATTAACCAAATTGGATACAGAAATATCACAAATTGCCAACGCTACAAGCAGGGCAAACAGACTTGCTACAATAGAAGAAATGACAAAAAATGTTGGGGCCCAAGTTACAAGAGATTTCGGAGTTGCAATCAGAAACCCAAACAGAAAGAATCTCGAAAGACTAAGGCTCGACAGAACAGAAGTTCACTCTTCAAAAGGACGTGAACTACTACAAAATGAATTAAAAGAAGCACAACGTGGTTTTACATTTAACATATCCGACAAGTCAAAAATTATGGGAACGGCTGCTGATGAAGTTGGTCGTGTTCTGCTACCGGAAGACAAAGTAGCTCGTAACTTGCTAAGACAACTGAGAAAACAAATTAAAGAATACTCAAAACTTAGCGGAAATACCGAAACAACCGACAGAGCCAGACTTGTTCCCGAAATGCAAAAACTTGTTGAAACTCTAACCTCAACAATTCAACAAGGCAAATATAGCGATGAAAGTAAAACTATAATTTGCAAAAATTTAGGGCAACTAAAAGAAGTTCTCGACAATAGTAAAGGCAGAGGTACAATTGAGCATATCTTAGGGATTCTGGGTGACCACTATAAAACCCAAAGTCCGAAAGTTTACAATCAAGCAAAATCTCTGACTGACGAAATCAGGAACGTTACCAACAAAGCCTTTGAAAATGAAATGAAATTATATGACAAATTTGCCGAATATAGTGTAGGTTCAGCCCCAACTGACGTCTTAGGTATGGTTTTACCGGCAGGACTTGCGGCTTATGCTATCTCTAAAGGGGATGATAAAGATGCAAAAATTTCAGCGACGCTTAAATCCGGAATCCCTATCCTAGGCGGTGTTGCAACAACATTTGTCGCAGCAGCAAAAATGATGTCTAATATGCAAGGTCTTGCACTTGGTGCTTTATCAACATTTGTGTTGAACGCAATAGGTTCTAAGGCTGATGAAGGATATAAAGAATACAGAGAAAATAATCTCTTTGCCCAAAAAGCAATAGCAGCCTACAAAAATAGCGGCAATGTTTAATATTTCTTAATACAAAACTTAAAAAATGAACCTTTATACAAAAAATTCGTTATAAATGTATAAAGGATAAAACAACATGAAAGAAAAATGTAACAAATACGAAATTTTAACAAATTTTGGCACTGAAGAAGAACTGCTATCGCATATTTCTCAGTGTGAAGATTGTCAAAATGAACATAACAAAATGCTTGCTGTATCAAAATTAATTCAAGAGGCTAAACCTTATTATTTAAAACAGCGAGAAAAAATTAAAAAGATGAAAATAGCATGTGTTATGTTATTCACTTTCTTTTCCGGAACTGCCTTTGGCGTTTTGGATACAAATTATAAAATAATAGATACGTTATCTTATAACGATGGTGTAACCTTTGAAGATATGGGTTTTCCAACGGATGAGTACGGATTTATAATGGTAGATTAATGGATTTCAATAAACTAATACAAGATAACAAGAATAATGTGAAAAATATTATTCGATTAATTACAAGAGAAGAAAACGAAGACCTTGAACAAGAGGTCTACATCAAAGCGTGGCAAAATAGTAACAAATACAGTGAACAAGGAAAATTTAAAAGTTGGATAAATACTATCGCAAAAAATATTTCAAAAGATTATCTCAAATCAGCACGGGTTCGACATGAAACGAAAACGCCAAATGACGATTTAACTTTTGATTTAATAAAAGACAAAAAACTTAATCCGGAACAAAGTTTTATAAGTAAACAACGACAAATTAGGACAACAAAAGCTATAAATAGCTTAAAACCTAAATTTCGAGAAATTATAGTTCTCTATGAAATTGAAGGCTACTCCTATGAGGAAATTGCTACAAAGCTTAAATGCCCGATAGGAACTGTAAAATCAAGAATCTACAATGCAAAAAAAGAACTATATGAAATGTTAAAAGATTTAATTTAGAAAGGATTAATTATGATGAAGAAGACGTTAGTTTTAGCTAGTTTATTAGCATTTACAACAACAACTGCACTGGCAAACGCTGATATGCCTTGCCCTATGGCGAATAAAGCAAACAAACCGCCTATTGAAGGCAAATTCCAACCTCCTCCACCAAATCCTGAAAAGATGGCTGAAAAACGTGCAGAGTTTGAAAAAAAACTTAAATTAACCGAAGAACAAAAAGCTCAAGCCAAAGAAATTCGAATGAAAGGGCATGAAGCAATGAAGCCAATTATGGAACAAATGAAAGCTAAAAAAGCTGAGTTTGATACCGTAATGAAAGATGGTTCAATTACTGTTGATGAACAAAGACAAAAAATAGCTCAACTTCATGAAGAAATGAAAGTTCTAAAAAAACAAGCAAAAGAACTTAGAATCAAAAACATGCAAGAATTTGAATCCATTTTGACTGAAAAACAAAAGAAAACTCTTGCTAAAATGAAAGAAGAAGGTAGAAAAAATTTCAAAAAAAATCATCCTAAACGACCACCTTGCAAGAAATGCAATTGTTCAGAAAAATAAAATAAAAAGATGTCGCTCGTATGGCGACATCTTTTTTATCTACATCAAAAAACTACATTCTAAATATTAGGTCAACCCTAACATTTTTTTATACCAACTGAATGTTTCCATTTCCAAGCCGTTGAATGTTGTTTTCAAGCATTGTTTTTTCAAATACTTTTCAAATTCATCAGTAAATTTTGACTTTACTTCATTTTTTTTCACTTCTGTAGATGAGATAGTCATACGAAGCCTCCTATTTAACACAATTCACAATATATATATCAAGCACTTAATTATTGTAGCATATTTTTTAAGAACTTGCTACTATCCTAAACCGCAAATTTTCTTTTTTTTGCTACATAAAAGCATTTTTTATGTAAAATTTTGTAAACTTATTGACCGGTAAGGCTTACAGCCCCTTAGCCTTTAGTGCTAGTTTTGAAGGCGGATGTTTTACATCACCTGCTGGCAAATATCCGTACTTAATTTGCAAACGGCGAATTAGTGCTTTTTTTTCAGGGTCGGAATCAAAAAACAATCTTTCATACACACTAACACCATCTTGAACAATTAAAGAATCCGAAGTCTTAAACATGTTTGGATAACGACGTTGCAAATCTCTATGTGCCAATGCATTTGCACCTAAGAAATTCAGCTCTTCTTGGATAGAACTTTTGTTATCATTATCTTTAGCATGTCCTGCCTCGTGCAAAATAGATTCTGCAATTGCCAGTATTTCAGCCGTATTAAGAGTATCTTTATATAATTTATTTATTTTTACAAAATTCTTAGAAAAATCATATTGTGCATGAATGTCAGCTGCCATATCATCAAATACTATTCTTACATTAGATTTTTTCAAAAATTTTACAGCATCTTCTCCTGATTCAAAAGGGATTTCCACCCCTATTTTTTTCAAAGCTGCCACTTCATTTTTATCAAAAGTAATTTGTTTCAATTCGTTCAATGCCAACAAAATATTTTTATCTTTTACCCAAGGAAAATCACGACGAACAACCTCTTCCGTCATTGATTCTGTGACAGCTCTATCGTGTTTTTGAGGAATATTTTTATAAATATTCGTCTTACTATTCGGAGTTGATATTGCAACAGGTAATATACTGACCATTTTTATCTGTAAGATTTTACATACTGTGGATTCACTGCCAACCATTTAAATGATTGGGTATTTTCTTCAGGTATATCAAGAACATAAATTCCGCCAAAGCGTCCTCTTGACAGTCCTAAATAACCTTCTGCCGCCAAAGTTAAAACAGCCTTTCTTATTGTATTTGTAGACACATCCATGGATTCAGACAAGACTTTCATTGAAGGTAACTTTTGTCCAACAGAATATTCTTCTTTAATTTTATTTCTTAAAAAGTTTTCTATTCGTTTATAGCTATAAACAGCTGCCTCAGCTGCAGGCATGAAGATAGACATTTCTTTTGTTGGTTGGAATGACTCATTTGGCATTTTTGCAACTATTGTACCATATCTACCACGACGAGCTTGAATCACACCTTTATCAAAAAGTATTTGCATTGCATCATAAGCCGTTTTATCACTAACGCTAAATCTTTTTGCCCATTCATTTATTGAATCTAATCTATCTCCTACTTTGCAATTTGCAATTACATAATCTTCTATTTTTTGAGATATTTTTTGTGCCAACGTTTCCGTAGTAATCGAATCGTCAGAAAAAGAGATAATGTCTTTATCAGTTATTTCTTTTATAACAGACCAAACCTTGTTATCATCATCAGATTCCAAAGCTTTAAGTACCCCTTCAAAAGCCAAAAAATCCAAAGCAGAGCGTATAGTATTTCTTTTAGAATTTAAAATAGCTTCTAATTCACGCATATTAGGCAAAACATCACCAATAGAAAGCTGTTCTTCAAATATAAAATTTTTAATTTGTGCGATAACCTTATCTCGCTTGGACGTCAATTTGTGCATCTCTGTTTTATTTGAGGACGAAACGAGTGTGCCTATACGTTGTTTTGACACAACAATTCCTTCATCTTCAAGCTTTCTTACAGCATTCTGAACAGTTCCGGCACCAACCCCGAAATAATAGGCTAAATCTGCTTTTAACGGTAAAAGATTGTTTTCTTTGATAACACCCGTTTGCAAATTAGTTGTAATCCAATCCTTTAACCATTCTTTTATGATATTATCCTTTGTTCCTGATAACTTTCTAAAATCAGGTTTTGAAACAGGAAACATACTTGTTTTTATACGAGGAAATTTTTCTTCAACACTATTTTGTTTTTTTCTCATGATTCTTGGCATAAAAGCTCCTTGGAACTAAATATCTTCTCTTTAATACAACTATAACATTAAAAAAACATTATACATATTTTTGCTAGCTAAAAATACAAATGTTAATATTTTGTAACCATTTTATTTAACGGCAAAAATAGTCTAAAATATCTCTTATGAAAAGAGTTTTTTTATATGCACACAGTCATTGGGATAGAGAGTGGTACAGAGAGTTTGAAGAATTTAGACTTCGTCTGATTGAAGTCGTGGACGATGTCCTAAACAAACTTTTAAACGGAGAGTTACCATGTTTTTATTTTGACGGACAAACCGCAGCAATTGAAGATTATTTAGAAATCCATCCAGAAAAAGAAGAGCTAATTAAAAAACTTATTTCAGAAAAAAAACTTTTTATCGGTCCTTTCTATTGTTCGGCAGACAGTCTTTTGTCTTCAGCTGAGTTTCTTGTTAGAAATTTAAAAATAGGAATAGACTATTCAAAACGTTTTGGCTGCAATAATTTTATCGGCTATCTATCAGACACTTTCGGACATTCATCTTGCATGCCCGAAATCCTTAACAGCTGTGGAATAGACAAAGCCATGCTATGGCGAGGACTAGGAAGTTTGCCTTCTGAATTTTATTGGAAAAATATCCAAGCAACATACCTAATACAAGGCTATTTCCAAGACATTTTTTCACTTAAAATATCATATGATGAAAAAGCAAAATTGTTAAAAAATTTTATTGATAAAATTGCAGAACGTTCATCAGACAATATTCTTTTGCCATGTGGGGCAGACCATTTGAAAGTAGCTGATGAATTACCTTTGCAAATTAAAGAAATTAACAAGATTTTAAAAGACTATAAACTGGAGCTGGCTAGCCCATTTGATTATTTAGAGGTTGTAAAAAACAACTACAAATCAATGATAGAAGGAGAATTTTTGGATTCGTCCAAAAATTTCTTACTTAAAGGTGTTTACTCATCAAGAATTTATCAAAAACAACAAAATGCTCTTTGCCAATGGAATTTATCACGAATATGCGAACCTGCGGCAACAATTTGTAATGCGTTAAACATTTCTAAAAATTGGCAAAATGAAATAGATTATGCCTATAAAAATACAATAAAAAATCATGCTCACGATAGTATTTACGGCTGCTCCACAGATGCTGTTCACAAAGATGTTGGACAACGATTTGAGCATACAATGCAAATTATAAACGGCATAAACAAAAGACTCATCCGTGATTTAAGCAAGGAAGAAAATATCATAAGTTTTTTAAATCTTTCAAATTTCAATTACAGTGGGGTTATAGAAATTGAAACTGATAGAACAATCAATGATAACTACAAAACACAATTAATTTCTAAACGCAAAGGCTTTACCGATAAAAAACTCTTTACCCCAACAGAAATTCCGGTAACAGAAGATTATACCATTATAAATAAATACTTAGTTGAGGTAGAAAATCTCCCACCATTTTCTATTTCACAAGGAACAAAAACTAATAAAGAAACACACTCAATATCACAAAAATCTATTGAAAATAATTTTATAAAATTGGAATGCAAACAAAATAAACTATATCTAACAAATAAAATAACAGGCAAAACATATAAAAATTTCATTGAAATAGTAGATAGAGCAGATGTCGGAGATAGCTATAATTTTGGTGCAATAAAACAAGATAAACCAATCAAAGCTAAAATTATTTCATCAAATATTCTTATGCAAGGTGATGTAAAAAGTACATTGCGTATTGTTTTTGAGATAAATATTCCATACAGCTCAAATGTTTCTAAACACAAACGCAGCAAATCTAAAGCCAAACATATTCTAAACGTAGATGTTTCTATCTCTAACCTTTCAAAATACATAGAGTTTAAAATCGACTGGGAAAACAAATCTATTAATCATATCCTGCAAGTACAATTTAACTTAGAAAATCCTATAAAAACAACATATAGCGAAGATTTAACAGGTATAATAAAACGTGAATTTGATTCCGAATACGATATTTACAAACAAATACCCGCTAAAAGAGGCATTGAATTAAAAACAAATACCGCACCAATGCAAAGATTTGTTTGGACTGAAGGGGTAGGAATAGTAACAAAAGGGCTAAATGAATATGAAATCAAAAAGAACAATTTACTCGTTACTATTTTAAGAAGTACCGGATTAATTTCACAACCGCTAAACCCTTGCAGAGGTACTCCGGCAGGACCGCCTATTCCTTGTAAAGATTTGCAAGGTCTTGGAAAAAATACAGCTGAATTTGCAGTTACTTTTGTAAAAGACCCAAAAGAACTATACAAAATTTCAGAAGAGTTCTATGGTTCAGTTATTCCATTTTTTGGGAACACACATACAGACAGCTTTTTCTCAGTTGATAACAAAAACGTCTTGCTACAAGCCTTAAAACGAGGAATCGGCGAATCAATTATATTTAGATTTATAAACATTGCCGACAAAGATGAGGAATTTGAATTTATTCCGCCAAAAGGCTACAAAAAAGTTTATATTACTGATGCTTGTGAAAATATTTTGTTTGAACAAAAAGGCAAAGTTAAAATTTTGCCTAAAAGTTTGGTCAGTCTTAAATGTAAAAAATAAAAAACCCGCATAGCCGTTGCGGGGTTAATTAAAAAATCTGAGAAAAAATCTCCTTTATCTCCATTTGATAAAATAGGAATAGGTATTTATATTCTTATTTTATTGTTGTCCATATCCTTTTCGCTGTATTACTCATCCTTTTTCGCTTTAAAATTAATTAACGCTTTGTTTGTTACTGCTATAAAACTCATTGACTTCCAGAAATCATCAGGTGACAAAGAAGAAGTTCTATCAAGGTTTACAGTAACTTTTTGTGCATATATAGAAGCTAATTTTTTATCAAGTTCATTGTTAGGAGTAACTGCCATTTTGTTTTATTAACCTTTCACTATCGCTTACATATATATAAAAACAATATATACTTTTAAATTTCAAGATATATACTTTTTGTTACAATTGTTTACAATTAGTTTAAAGGATTAGATTAAAAAAGCCTTTTAACAAGGCTTTTCAGATTTTAATAATTCATAGCGTTTTCTTTGAGGACTTTTGCTGTGCAGTAGGAATCGTACCTGTAATATTGTTGTTTATCCATACTTTCTACATATTGAGTAGTGCATTTTTTTGTTAAATCCTCATTTACCCCAAAGTAAGACCAATATTCTATTGAGCCAGCAGGATGTATTTGGTTATCTATTATTTTAAATGAAAAAATATCTCGACCAACTTTATTAGGTCCTTTTATTCCATTAACATCGACGTTAATATCTATAAAACTAGTATTATCATATGATGAATATATTATTCCATCATTAGCAATTAAACATGCCATATTAGTTTGAGTTAGAGTATATCCACAGTCTTTTGTCAGGTTGCTAATTTTGTAGTGTTTAAAGACTTGAGCAAATGTGTTTATAGATGATGTTTCGGCATCAAATGCTTCTCCACTTCGATCAGATGAAGTATTCAAGCAATCTGCAACATCAGGATAACAAGCTGGGTCAGTAAGAGGAAGCATTCTAACAGCATTTTGTAATTGATTGTAAGCTTTTTTTAGCCCTGTTACATATTGTGCCTTATTAGTATTTGACATTAAAGTCGGAACTGTTACCGCCGCAATAACGCCAATAATAGACAAAGTAATCAAAGTTTCAGCTAAAGTAAACCCTTTTTTCCTTTTTTTATCCTGCTTAAATACAACTCGCATTAAAGGAAAAGAAAATGCAGTTTTAGTTTCTGAAACTATATATGAGTCAAAATTCATAAAATCACCTCTTAATAATCCTATATTAACTATATACCCAAATTCTCTCATAAATAACCATTTTTTAGATGAAAAAAAATAAAAGTTTACATATTTTGTAATGCTGAGGGGGCAAAGCCTTTTCCGTAGCTTCAACGTCATTCTGAGGGAACACAGTGACCGAAGAATCTCATGGAACAAAAGAATCCCGTCATTCTGAATCCCCTTGTGGGGTGAAGAATCTCGTCGCCGTAAGCATTCACCCCATGAGATCCTTCGGCTTTGCCTCAGGATGACGTAATTTTTTATGAAAAATAATCTCCGTCATTCTGAGGGAGTGAATGAACCCTAATGAAGTGAGCTTTAATTTTTTAAGCTGTCTGGTTATGAACCTGCATGT
>JAFQTK010000072.1 GCA_017409065.1 bacterium | reverse complement strand
CTTTGGCAAATATATATCAGCTCCCGCACTCATTATTTCTTCTTTGTTATGCAAATTAGTTGTTAATATAACTTTTGTCAGTTTCAAACATTTATCAGCCTTGACTTTTCTACAAAAATCAATGCCTTCTTTCTTTTCAACATCACCAACATCTATTATTAATACAGCCGGTCGTTTTTCAATTAAACGGGCATAACTTTCATCATCATAATCATAGTTTTCTGATTTATACCCTTGCATTTGAGCAGTTGTTGAAAGAAGAAAACTCAATGATTCATCAGGCTCTACTATCCCAACTATATCGTTATATGCAGCACATTCAACACAATCATTTGTCGGGAATCTTAATCTATCCACTGCATATGCAGATTTTTTTTGATTTTTAGTCAACTTAAGTGTTTCAAACAAATCATTCAATAACAATCGTATATTTGAATACTTTTGTATTTTAGTCACAACAGAAATTCTGGTTTTAACCAACGGAATTTTTTGTTCAGCCATACTATCATTTTTACTAATAATATAATGATTTCTAGCATCTTTTTTTGTGTAAAATTTTTCAGCTACTGTATCAAAAGCAAAAACCAAATAAGCCGCAATTTTTTCTGCTTTATCAGGTTTAGTTATAACCAAAAATTCACTTTCTGATAACTCGCCTAAAAAATCATCTCCGGATAAAGCCGAATTGATTATAGCTGCATAAGTCTGAATTAATTTTTCAGCAGCAATTGCCCCATAAACTTCTTTATATTCCTTGTAATAATCCAAAGTTATAAGCAACACAGCATTTTCCAAACTTTCGCTTAATGCCCGTTTTAATACAACTAAAGATAATCTGTTCCCGTAAAAATTAGTTGTTGACGACACCTGAGTTTCTACAATTCTTCTAAAATGAGCCTTTATTCTTGCTTTCAACTCATCAACTTGAATAGGCTCCGACAAGTAATCATCAGCACCATTTTCCAAAGCCTTAAGTTTATCATCAATTAGGGAAGATTTTGAAATATAAACAATAGTAGGACGATAATTTGACGTAAAAATACGAATTTTTTGAACAATATCGATAAAATCATATTCAAAACTATCCGAAATCAATATCAAATCAGGTTCATACCGCAATATAACATCAAAAGCACTTTCTACGTCAGAATTGAGAAAAACCTTAGATACTAACTTTGTACAAGTTTTTTTATACTTAGTTCCAAGCTCCTTGCGTTTATCTAAAATTAACATAGAAGTTTTAATCATCTTTTGATTCTCCGGAAATTTTTATCTTAGCAATATTTTCTGGTGTTGCAATAGGAAGGTTAATCGTAAAAATAGTATGTTCATTTTCACTATGAACGTCAATAGAACCATTCATTTTTTTTACCATATTTGATGCTAAATACAAACCCATTCCACTACCTTGTGTCCTGCTTGTCATAGGATTATCAAGTCGTGAAAATTTTTCAAAAATCTTTTCTTTATCAAGGTCTTCTATTGTAATTCCGTCATTCTCAACATTGATTCCCAACATTTGCTCACACTTATCTTTTACAGATATAAAAACAGCCGAGTTTTCAAAAGAATATTTACAAGCATTTTCTATTATATTTAACAAAACTTGCTCAAATTTCTCCGCATCTACCAAAACCTCAGGAACACCTTTAGAAATATTAACGATAATATCCTTCCGTTGATATTTTTGGCGAATTATAGCCAATGTTTTTTCCAATGCAACTTGAATAGAAACAGGTTTAAAAATATATATTTCCTCAGACGAAGCTTGAGCTGACGAAGCCAATAAATTTTCAACCAAATTAATCAACCTATTTGACTGGTCTTTTATAATATTAAGAAATTTCAACTGCTGCTCTTCTGACAACTTATCTTTCGAAGAAATAAGCGTTTCTGCAAACCCTCTAATACTGGTTAATGGCGTACGCAATTCATGACTTACTGTTGAAATAAAGTCTAAACGTAATTTATCAAAGCTTTCTGAAGTATTACTCATATGCTAAATTATATCTCTTTTTAAAAAGTAAAACAATCAACAAAATTACTCTACAAGAGGTTGTTCTTGAACCTGAACATATTGTTCAGTATGAACTACATTATTAGGGTTTTCTTCCACCTCATCATCAGTCCCCTCTGTTGGAACTTTGATACTTAAAGTAACTTTTGTTCCCAAAGCGACATTTAGATTATCGCCTTTACTAATATAGGAAAATGGAGTACTCTCATAAGCACTTATACCTGCGGACTTCAATCTGGATTCACCTTCAATTGGTTTCACCGCACCTTTTACAGCCGCAACTCCTTGAGATAAAAACGGAATACTTAAAGCTTGTCCGGCAACAGCAGTTGCTGCCGATTCTGCCAATCCTTTAAAATCAGTTGGAGAATACTTCTTAACCTTAACATTCAATGCCCTATCAGATATATCAATTGCCTTATTTCCATCGTTAGGTACTGAATAAGCAACTAATACACCTTCAAGATACCCATCTCTTTTACCTCGTCTTGCTTCTTGCAAATTGGTCACCTTAATTCTTAACATAGCTTCATTTTCTAAATATAAATTCGCACCGGCTACTTTTTGTGCCGGAACCTGAAGCGTAACATATTTAGGGGTAGCCTTGTCTGATGACAATTCGGTCAAACTTTCTGCAATAAGTTTATATGTTTTAGCTTCTGCCGCTTGAACGTTAACCAACAAAGCAACACTAAAAATCAAAATCCCACAAATTTTATTCATTAATTTCATATAAAACACTCCTCTTAATCCATCGTCCGCAAAGCAATATAGACACTTAAATGATAGCTTATGTGAAAATAATTGTCAAAAAATTAACTTTGTAACTTATTGTAACAAAAGTCACGACATGTATGCAAGACAAGGGTTTTCGACAAAAAAACAAAATGATATACTAAAATCAGGAAAACAACAAAACTGTCAAAACTATTGTAGTGAAAGGAAATACAACTATGGGTAAAAAATCAAAACAAAAAACAATTAACCCAACAGGTTCATTTAGTATAGCTGGTGGTCCATCTGCTAACTACAAAAATGGAAACACTACTCTCAACCTCACTCAAGCACAACAAGATGCATATAAATTTGCACAAAATTCTTTTGCTGAAAATTTAGGTTCTATAAACACATTTTCGCCTGAAGTTTACGAACAACTTAAATCTCAAGTAAATGCATACAGGAATAATGCACTACAAGAACTAAACGACAACTATACGCCAATGATTAAAAACACGCAAAACGATTCTGCAAAACGTTTTGGAAACTTTGATAATAGCGTATTTTTGAACAATCTAAACACACTTGAAAACAATAGAGCAAAAGCAATGGCTGAAATTTCTCAAAACGTTGCGGCAAAAGAAAATGAATTGATACGAGAACAACTCCAAGACAGGTATGACTACCTTAACTTCTTAAACTCATATCAAAATCAAATTCTAAACAATGCTCTAAGCATTGCAGCGATGGCAACAAGTGCAGCCGACCTAAACGGCAAATACAAGAACATAAGCCAAAATGCTAATGCTAATAATACAAGTCAAATGGCTGCAATAATGGCTCAAATTGGAAATATAGCCAGCAAGCTAATTTAAGTTTAATCCTTAACACTTTCTCCCGGCGAAAGAATTTATACCGCTTTCGCCTTTTTTTATCATTTTTGTAATATATCAATCCATTCATTGATAACTTGTTTAGCATCAGCAACAATTGTTAAATCCGCAAATTTAGTAATAGGTGCGGTTTTATCAGAATTTACGGCAATAATTTTACCTGCCGAAGAAACACCCACACAATGCTGAACAGCACCAGATATTCCAAATGCAATATATAATTTAGGAGCAATCGTCTTACCTGTTTGTCCTATCTGCACTGATTGTTCAGCTAATCCAGCATCAACAGCCTTCCTTGTAGCTCCAACTTGAACATTTAATAATTGTGCCAATTTCTCCAATGCTTCAAAAGTAGCCTTGTCTTTTAATCCTCGCCCGCCTGCAAACACTATCTCAGCAGATTCTAAACGTAAATTATCTTTATTTATATCAAAAGATTTTAAAATCTTTTTTGAACTTAAAGTCGAAAACTGAGGCTCAAATCTATTTAATACAACAGTGGTAAATTCACACGACTCTATATTTTTAACAGGAAACACTCCGGGTCTGACAGTAGCCATTTGAGGTAAAGTTTTACACAAAATAGTTGCCATCAACTCTCCGCCAAATGTAGGTCTTGTTGCTGCAAGCTTCTTATCATCAGTTATCTCAAGCCCTGTACAATCAGCAGTCAATCCTGTTTCTAACGCAGACGATATTTGCGGGGCTAAATCTCGTCCTTGCTTTGTTGCACCAATTAAAAATATTTCAGCAGGATAAGTCTTTAGGTACTGTAAAATTGCATCGGCATAATTTTTTGTATTGTATGTTTTCAATACACCGCTATCTAACAATACTACTTCATCAGCACCGCATTGGCTCAATTTTGGAAGCTGAGTTTCTATTGTTGATAAAGCAGATATAACGGTTACACCTGAGTTATCAATAGAATTAGACAATTCTTTTGCCTTAGATACCAACTGAAAAACAACGTCCTTTAAATCATTATTTTTATTAGATTCCCCCCACACAAGTATTTTCTTTTCAAAATTTACAATAGAATTTTTTAAAACAGGTGAATTAATAACCGCTTCATTTCTAAATAAATTTTCAGCCGAATCATTTACCAAATTAACAAACTCAGAAAGTTTACAAACGGCTTCATCAGAAGAACATTCAACAACTTCTTTATTCCTGTTTGATTCAGCTCTAAATGCTTTTGAAACCCAAGTCGGAGAACCTTTTATTCCTACATTATCTGCTGATAACTCCAAATCCGAAAGATTAAAAACCTTAACATCAAAATCTTGAGCCTTAATATAACCATCTATCAATATAGCTCTGGGTTCATACGGACAATCAGCCATACAAATTAAGGCAGGGTATTGAACTTGAATAAGTTCAACAGCATCGTCAGATAATCTCAATGCTGAAATTTCAGAATTACCAATCTCTGCAATTTCAGAAACATAAGTTACTTGTTCCACACCCAATTTTTGAGCAATAGAAGGACCTGTCTGAGCAGTATCTCCATCCAAGGCATACTGCCCACATATAATCAAATCAAAATCAGGACAACATTTTTTAATTCCTGATGATAATGTCCTAGAAGTTGCGACAGTGTCAGCCCCTGAGAACTTTTTATCACACAACAAAACAGCATCATCACATCCCATTGCAATCGCAGTTTTTAAAGCCTCAATCGCTTGTTTTGGTCCCATCGAGATAACAGTGATAGAAGTTTCTTGAGGATTTTTTTCTTTAATCTTTAAAGCAGTTTCAATTGCCAACATATCGCAAGGATTAACAATACTTTGAACCCCATTTCTATCAATTGTATTATTTACTGTCCATTTGATATCATCAGTATCAACCACCTGCTTTATGCAAACAACAATTTTCATTAATCCTCCAAACACAATACAAGTGCCATCTACATAAATAAATAGCCTAATCTACAATTACAGTCAATAGTCCAAATAACTATTGATAATCTACCCCTCTTTTTTCCAAATATTCACGAACAACATTCAATGAAGATTGTACAATTCTGGTAACACGAGAGGATGACAAACCAATTTGTTGAGCAATCTCTTTGACTTGCATATTCCGATAGAAACGATATTCAACAACAGTTCTATCTTTTGGCGAAAGTTTAGAAATTGCCTCTCGGATAAGAGTACCCAATTCTGTCAATTCAGCCTTTTCATCAGGCAACGCACCAGTATCTTTTATAAAATCAAATGGCGAATCGTTATCGGAATTAGCAGAAGCAATACTATCAATAGATAAAATAGTTTCATAAACAGCTTCTCTAACTTTTTGAGGTGTAATTTCCAAATCAACAGCTTCACCTGTTTCATCATCACCGACTTTGGCATGCTTTAAGGAATACCACTTGTAACGATTACGAAGTTCGTTACGAATCGCCCATCTTACAGCGGTAGCAACATAAGAATCGTTATATTTTTCTAATTGTTCAGCAGTTTTATTCTTAACCAAGGCTTGAACAGCAATAATACCGATACTAACAAGTTCTTCAAACTCAACCATGTGAGAAGGGATACGACGATGTTCAACCTTTGCGACCTTCTCTATTATTGGTATGTAATATTTAACTCTGGATTGCACAGCCATTTCCATTATTGTTTGTCCCTATCAACTATTTTACTAGGATTTTGATTTTTACGCAAATTGTATACAAAAAGCAAAATCTCAGCGACAGCTTTGTATAAATCAGCCGGTATATATGAGTTTACCTCAACTAAACGAAAAATGGCTCGTGCAACCGGAGGGTTTTCTACAACAGGAACCATGTTTTCTCTGGCAATTTCTATTATTTTTTTTGCAAAAAGCTCTGTTCCCTTTGCCACAAGCTTTGGAGCTTCCATTTCATCTTGATTATATTTCAATGCACAAGCAATATGTGTAGGGTTAGTAACAACAAAATCAGCCTCAGGGACAGCATCCATCATGCCTCGTTGCATCATTTGCTGACGACGTTGACGCAATTGAGCCTTCACATGAGGGTCACCTTCAGAGTTTTTGTACTCATCTTTGATTTCTTTAAAAGACATTTTTTGGTCTTGTAAAAATTTCCACTTTGTAACTCCATAATCAGCAGCAGCAATAATCAAGAAACAAATCCCTGCTTTTGTAATAAAATCAAGCACTAATTTACCGAACTCAATCATAACCGCAAAATTGTTATCAATAGCAGCCAACATCAAAACTTGGGGGAAATGTGCCTTATAAACTACAAAACCGATAATCCCTAATAAAACTACTTTTACAATATTTTTAACCAACTCAAAAAGAGTTTTTATGCTCATCAAATTTTTAAAATATTTTGTTGGATTCAACTTATCAAGCTTAGGCTCCAATGGAGTCATGGTAAATAAAGGTCCAACCTGAATAATATCACCGACAATAGCAATAAAAGATGCCAAAATTAACAAAGGAGCTAATATCAAAATCGTTGGTAATAAAGTTTTAAATAAAATTTGGACATAGCCTATCTGCTCTAGCGATTTATTAGGTATTTGCTCATAAAGGTTAATAAACAAACCTGAAATTTGTTGCCAAATAAAAGGTGCAAACTGAAAAATTGCAATCCACATAACAAGAATCGCAATTGCCATGGAAAAATCTTTAGATTTGACGACCTGCCCTTGGTCACGTGCTTTCTTTAATTTTTGGGGCGTGGCATCAAACTGCTTATCTTCATCACCCATTATTACTTCCTAGTTAATAGCTTAAACCAATTCCTTATATATTCTAAAGGTTTTGGGGATGAAAGTCAAATTACGTATCATTTTTTATTAATCAAATCTGATGCTTGTCTAAAATAATCAACTGCCATATCTAAATATTCTTTTGCTTTTTGCATACTTTTTTTAGACACATCCATCATTTTTTCTAACTGTTTAGCACCTTTGAAATCACCTTTTTTTATGGCTTCTGCAAATCGTTTTTTTTCATCCTCAAAAATTGCCTTTGCTTCTTCGTATAATTTTTTCCTAAAAGTTACTTCAGATGCCGTATTTGAATGATGTGCAGATAATTTTGTATCTACTTTTGCCTTTTGTTTGGTTACAAAATTTTTCATAGATTTTATAACCGGATTGTTTTCAACAGCAATTTTGATGTCATCAATTGTTTTGGGTAGAACATTTTTAAATTTTCTAAATTTACTTGGCAGAACATCAAAAAACTCTGAAACTTTTGTCTTAGCAGAAGAAAAGATTTTACTTGTTGAATCTTTTAGTGTTTTTGAAAAATTCGATACTTTATCTGATATTGTTTTAGTCAAATCATCAGCTACAACTGGTTTTTCTACTAATTTTTTAGGTCTAAAAAATGATTTAACCTTATTGACAACATTATCTAAAAAACCTTTAGATACAGTTGAACCAGAAGCCACCGAAACAGGTTTTTGAACGACATTTTGAACAACTTTTGGTTGAGTAACAGAGCCACTCATTCCCTGTACGATACGTCTTGCTCCATTAGCAACCCTATTAAAAGTATTTATAGCAAAGCCCATATTAGCACCATCCTTACTCAACATAACAAAAACAATATTATGCCCAAAAGTGCCAAGAAGTTATATTATTTTTACAAAAATTAATGAGAAAAACCTTATAATCTATTTATGTTAGAATTTACTAATAAGAATTTTTTATAGGAGAAATTATGAAAAAGCGTGCATTGATAAGTGTTTATGACAAGACAGGTATATGTGAATTTGCGGCACAATTACAAAAAGAATACGGATACGAAATAATTTCAACAGGCACTACTGCTGAAACACTAAAAAATGCAGGAATAAAAGTTACCGAAGTTAGCGAAGTTACCAATAATCCGGAAATGCTAAACGGCAAAGTAAAAACGCTACATCCTGCCATTTTTGCAGGAATTTTAGCCGATATTACAGCAACCAAAGAACTTGAAGAAATAACAAAAGCTCAAATATTACCATTTTCTATGGTTGTAGTCAACCTTTATCCATTCAAAGAAATTGCCGCTAAAACTGCTGATGAAGCTGAATTAATCAAAAATATAGACATTGGCGGATGCTCATTACTCAGAGCAGCAGCAAAAAACAACAAAAATGTCTTGACAGTAAGTTCTCCAACCCAATATACGCAAGTTTTGGAAGAACTAAAGCTCAGAGGCGGTTTATTTGGGAACGAAATTGCAAAAGAATACGCACAGCATGCTTTTGCATTAACAGCTCAATATGATAATTGTATTTCAACAACACTTGAAAAAATTTATGGAAGTGATGCAAACTTCCTTACCTTAAATCTTGAAAAATCAACTGATACTGAACTTAGGTATGGAGAAAACCCTCACCAAAAAGCAAATTTATACAAAACTGATAAAGAGTTAGACTACGATGTATTACAAGGAAAAGCACTTTCATACAATAATATTCTTGATGCAACGGCAGCTTTAGGCATTATCTCTGAATTTTATGACGTTCCATCCTGTGCAATCATAAAACACAACACCCCATGTGGTGTTGCTTTGGGAAAAGACCTAAATGAAGCATACGCAAAAGCACTTGATTGCGATCCTGTTTCTGCCTTTGGCGGAATAGTTGCAGTTTCTCAAACGATAGATGAAACTTTAGCAAAACAGCTCACTGCTTTATTCCTTGAAATTGTTATAGCTCCTGATTATACGGAAAATGCATTGAAACAATTTGAAACCAAAAAGAATTTAAGAGTTATTAAAGTAAATACTCCGCTAAAAGATTATTCTGAACTACTTAACAAAGATATTAAAGTAACACCGTTTGGAGTTTTGGTTCAAGATGCTGATACAAAACAACTCGATGCCGATACTTTCAAAGTAGTTACTAAAGAGAAACCTTCCGCTGAACTTGTAGAAGATATGATTTTTGCTTGGAAAGTTGCAAAATATGTCAAATCAAATGCAATTGTAATCGCAAAAGATTTTAAAACATTAGGCATTTGCGGAGGTCAAACTTCAAGAATCGATGCACTTGAAATAGCATTAAACCGTGCCTGCGATAGTTCAAAAGACGCAGTTCTTGCTTCAGACGGATTTTTCCCTGCAATTGACAACATTCATTCCGCAGCTCAAGGTAGAATAAAAGCAATTATTCAACCCGGTGGAAGCATAAAAGATAAAGATGTAATAGCACAAGCTGACAAATACGGAATGACAATGATTACAACAGGAATCCGTCACTTTAGACACTAATTGACTACGAAACAAGACCAAAAAATGTGGCTTTGTTAGTGTGCATTAAAGATTAATTATTAAGTTTTACAATCAAAACACTTGAAATCCAAATATATTCGTGATAGTATGACTTCACAAATTACTAAAGTTTAAAGGTGGTGAAAACACAATGGCAGAAGTTAGAGTTGGCGAAAACGAAAATATTGAAAGTGCTCTTCGCAGATTCAAGAAAAAAATCCAAAAAGCTGGTATTCTTTCTGAAATCAAACGTCGTGAACGCTATGAAAAACCTAGCGTTAAAAGAAAACGCAAATCAGAAGCTGCTCGTAAGAGAAAAGTGTAATATCAGTAATTGATATAAATTTTAAGCGGACGGGAAACCGCCCGCTTTTTTAGTAAAAGTTAGAAAAAGGAGTATGGGAAATGAAAAAAGGATTAGTTGCATTACTTTTGGGTTTATTTTTGGTTTCTAACCCAATGATGGCATTGGCAGGAACTCATGGTACAGATGGAGAAGTTAGCGGAAAATCAGTCGGAGCTGCGGCTTTGTCATTGTTAATTTGGCCGGGATTAGGTCAAATGGTTAACGACCAATCTACTGACAAAGTTGTTACTCACGCACTTTTAGGTTTGACTGGTATTTTCAGAATTTGGTCTTGCTATGATGCTCTAGTTGACAGAAATGGTGGCGTTTGGCAACACAGAATCTAAAACTTTTAAAAATGACGATAAAAAGCGGATACAAATTGTATCCGCTTTTTTGTAATTATTATCCACCAACTTACACCGCTAATTTTTTAACATAAAAAGCACATGCAGCAGGAACAAACGAAACAAAAACCAACAATGTTGTAATTCCAAAATTCTCAGCTATAAACCCTGTAAATGGAAGCAATACACCAACAATGCCCCAAGAGAGTCCACCAATAAATCCTGAAACTAATCCTCTATATTGAGGAACTGCATTTTGTGCCATAACCATATTTATAGGAATCGCCAACAATGCAAAAAAGCCTACTAAAATTACTGCTGAAAAAGCCAAAATAGTATTAGTTGCATGAGTTATTAAAAACAAAATAGTTAGGGGTAAAATTGTCAACATTGAAAGGTAAAAAACTTTATGAGCTCCGATTCTTTTTTCGAAGAATGAACTTACAATAGTTGCAATGGCTCCGGCTGATACAAACAGAAAAACCAAAGTTCCTATCTTTGCAACAGAATATCCCATTTTTTGCCACAAAAAAGGCAAAAATACGCAGTAAGAACTAACGGTTAAACATTTTGCAACAGAAATTGCAAACAAAATTCTAAAATCTGAAACCGCAAATGACTCTTTTACCGCTTTAAAAAATTCCAAGAAAAATTCCGGTTTAGATACAGAATCTTTAAATTCTGAAAAACTATTATCCTGAGATGTTTTTGGAACAAACTTTAACATCAAAAGTCCAACTACAATACCATAAAACATCAAAACAGGCATTCTATCAAGCCCACAATGCTCTGCAACAAATGAAGAAATCAATGGTCCTGCGGAAAACCCAGCAGTCCCGCAAGCAAGAAATATACTCATATACTTAGTCGGATTTTCCGATGAAAACTGCTTTACAAAACTGGTAGCCTGAGGATGATAAAAAGCAACCCCCATACTTCCCAATGCCAAACATATACCTAGTGTCCAAATACTATTTACTGCACCCGTGTAAGACAAAAATATCGAAGCTATTATCAAGCCCCAAACAATAAAAAATCTCTTTTTTAAAATATCAGATACATATCCAAACAATGGTTGGATAATAGATGAACACAAATGAGAAATACTAATCAATGTTGTCGCCAATGTCAATGCAATACCTAGCTTTGCAGCAATAAACGGCATTATAGGATTTATAAAAGCTGAATAAGAATCTACGCTAAAATGTCCTAAACTTAACATCCAAGCTGCTTTTTTGTTATCAATGTTACTAATATTTTCTGCCATATTAAATTCTCCTTCTCTAAGAATTTAACATAAATTATAAATGCTTACAATTATTGAAAATATTGACAAACTTGCCTCAATAAATGATTAATAGTATAATCTGATAAGGAGGAGATATTGTGGTTATATCGCAACAAATAAAGAATCTTGACGAACTTTCTTTAAGCTCGACAGCAATCGGCAGCTTACCGCACAATAATCCAACTGAAGCTGTTCAATTAGCGTTTAACTCATTTAAAACTTGTCCTTTTTGGCCTCAACTATCTAATGTCAGTAAGTCTGAAGATATGACTACACAATATCTGCAAGGCTTACCAGGAATAGAGTATGATGAAGCCAAATGCAAGTATTACTTTAATACAGAAAGTGAAACTTTTTTTGAACAATTGGAAGAATTCTTTTTTGATTATGAATCTATTGTTACGGAGAAAAACTATGAAACACTTGATAAATATGCAATCACACCTGAATATTCGTCCTCTATAAACTTATTTTTTAATGAGTTAGCAAAAACGAAACCACCGTTTGCAAAAGGTCACGTTATCGGACCACTTACACTGGGGCTTAGCATTTGCGGCAGTGATGATAAAAACGCAATATACGATGATGTATTAAAAGAAGTCATAATAAAAGGACTAACGCTAAAAGCATTATGGCAAATTAACCAAATAAAAAAATCATCCCATAAAACAACACCTATAATATTTTTAGACGAACCTGCAATGAGTCAATATGGAACGTCAGCCATTATTACCATTACAAAAGAGGATATAACTTCTGCGATTAGAGAAATTTCTAAAATAATTCAAGATGCTGGTGGCCTTTCCGGAGTACATTGTTGCGGAAAAACAGATTGGTCAATAATAACAGATTCCGGTATTAATATTTTAAATTTTGATGCATTTTTCTTTGGAAAAAGTTTGGAAATTTATTTAACCGACATAAAAAAATTCATAACAAACGGCAACTACATAGCTTGGGGAATCGTTCCCACATTAGATGCAACCGCACTTGCGGCTTCTTCGACACAAACACTAAAAGCACAACTTGATTCTATAATAGAATCACTATGCCAAAAAGGACTTAGCAAAGAACTTATTCTAAAACAATCAATATTCACTCCATCTTGCGGAGCCGGCGGATTAGATATAATGTTAGCAGAAAAAGCATTAAGCCTAACTGCGGAAATATCATCCATATACTCAAACTCAACAGAACTTACAGGACTTTTAAAATGACGACAACTATTGCAATAACAGGAAAAAGTGGTTCAGGAAAGACTACGCTAACAAAAAACTTCCTAAAACTATTACAAGAATATCATCCCGATAAATCAATCCTACTGTTTGATAACGACCTATCTGGTGAACTTGGACATACCTTCGGACTCGATGTAAGAAACACAATTTACGGGATAAGAAGCGGAAAACACGAATACAAAACAGGTATTCCTTCCAGAATGACAAAACAAGAATACATTGAATGGGCATTAGAAGATATTCTTGTGGAAGTTGACGAAAATGTAGATTTATTAGTATCCTGGTTAGTGCCTTCAAAAGATTGTCGTTGCCCTATAACTCAACAAATTAGTGATGCAGTAACAAAACTTATAAACAGATATGATTTTGTAATATTTGACTGCGAATTTGATTTAAAATACCTTAATCAACTAGTTGATATGGAAATTGATCTCACAATAATAGCTACTCAAACGACAGTTGAATCTATACATCTTGCAAAGCGTATAGAAGAATTTAATGCAAAATATGCAGCAGGCGGTCAAATGGGTGTAGTTCTTAACATGGTAAAAGGGAATGAAACAGCACATCTGTATGAGCTGTTACAACGTTTCAACCTCGAAACACTTGGGGTAATCCCGTATGATGAGGAACTTAAAAACGACATATCAAGAAATTCAGACATAGTTTCTGATGCAATCAGGCAATTTTACTTTAGACTTAATTTGCCTCAACTTAGAATATAAGCAATGGAGATTTTTTAAACATGACAATTTTACTGGATGGAAAAGCAGTTGCCACAAAGCATCTTATAGATTTGGCAGGACGGATTCTCCCTCTTGATAAAAAACCAAAACTTGCAGTCATAATGGTAGGTGAAAATCCCGCAAGTCAGGTTTATGTAAAACTTAAGCAGAAAAGAGCAGAAGCCGTTGGAATTGAATCACTACTTATTCCACTACCGGAAGAAACTACAACAGAGCATATTTTAGAGCATATAGATATCTTGAATGAAGATTCGACAATAAATGCGATATTGGTACAACTACCACTTCCCGAACACATTGATACAGGAAGAGTATTATTGCGAATAGCTCCACATAAAGACGTAGACGGATTCAATCCTGTTAATGCAGGAATGCTTGCAATCGGCGGCACACCAACAGCGTATCCGTGTACACCACTAGGAATTGTTAGACTTTTAAATGAATATAAAATTAACATAAGCGGCAAACACGCAGTTGTTATCGGACGTTCAAATATAGTCGGGAAGCCACTTTCATACATGTTACTGGAAAAAAATGCAACTGTAACTGTTTGCCATAGCAAAACTCAGAACTTATCAGCTTATACCAAAACTGCAGACATTTTAATATCCGCAGTCGGACAACGAAATTTGGTAACACAAGATATGGTCAAGCCCAATGCCATAGTCATTGATGTAGGTGTATCAAAAGATGAGGACGGAAAACTTTGTGGCGACGTTGACTTTCAAAATGTAAGTCAAATAGCGGGGGCAATAACTCCAAACCCTGGTGGAGTTGGTCCAATGACAATTGCGACATTACTAGAAAACACTTACAGATTGTATAATTTACAACAAGGCAAATAATTATTCAGGAAAGAAAACTTAACACTTAGTCAATAATTTTCAAGATTATGTTTTTATTTAATCAGTTAGTTATATGGTGGAGTGTGTTTATGGAATTTTGTGACTGTATTTTCTATTTCCCTGAAAACAAAAACAATGTAATACAATATGAGCAACATCTTACGTATAATTTTACGAATGAGAATGCATTCGGATATTTCTTAAATGCACAAGAATACTTACCAGATGCAGCCTAAGCAGGATGTAAAAAATGGGTTCATGTAGTTTAGCAATTAGTAAAAAATCAAATTCTATATTTAATGCCTGCAATAACCTTGTCAGGAAGCGTCCTAATGCAAAATTACATACAAACTCAATTTGGACAAAAACATCAAGTATAATTGAAAACACATTAAATTCCTGTAAAAATAGCTTGTCTGGAATATTTGGTACAATAGGTAAACTATTTGAACAGAAACTAGATAAAATAATGAGGCATTACAAAGCTAATGGAGTCATACTATGTGCTTGTACGCTACCTTTTATTGGAATAAAACAACTGGAAAAAGCTCAAGAACACGCACTTTGTGCGAATTTAGCAGAAAACAGCTATGCAGATAATCCTGCATACAAAATTGGCGAAGCAAAGCTTAATACGAATTACACAATAAAAGATGAAGAAAATGGCTTTTACGGATGTGTCTATGAAACAGATGACAAAATTTACATAAGCTACCGAGGAACAAATAATTCCAAAGATATTAATGATGATATTTCTTTATTTTTCTATGATATTCCAACCCAATACAAACCTGCACTTGAATTATATGAAAGAGTCGCAACTGACCCAAAAAACAAAGACAAAGAAATCATTATTACCGGACATTCGCTAGGAGGAAGCCTTGCTCAACTAGTTGCAGCTACAAAGCAACAAAAAGGAATTAAACAGCCAAAAGCCATTACTTTCAACGCTTATGGCACCAAAAATATTATAAAATACTCAAACTTCAATAAGTTCACAGATTCAACAAATTCAATAAATTACTCTATAAAAAATGATTTTATCGGATATTCCAGAGAACACACCGGACAAAATTTTTACCTTCCACCCAATTTAAAAAATGAAATGTTTAGCTCCCATTCAATCGAGAATTTCACGACACCAGACAAACTCAGTTACTTTTTATCCGCTCAAAATTACATAGAACAAAATAATAAAGAATGGCTAACATAATATCTTAATGTTAGCCATAATTCTATAAAATATAGTATTTTAGTACTGCAAATTCTGCATCTTCGTCATATCTTTTCGTTTTACGCCACCTTTTTCTTGGTACAATTTTTCGAAGTTCCCTTGAATTTGACGATAACTGTTAAGCGTAGCTTCAATTGAAGCATTTGTCATAAAAAATACAGACGGAAAACCGACAATAACAGTCAAAACAACAACAGCCGAATGTTTTAAAAACTTTTTAATTCTTTCATCATCAGATATTTTTCGTTGGCTTTCTATATGAGCAAACAATAGCTGATTAACAAGCCCCGTACGTCTTTCCGGATGCATCTTATCAAAAAAAGGTACCAAATCCGGATTAATTGCAACAACATATTTTTTTTCATCAGGAGAAATATCATAATACTCATTTTCTAATGAAGAAAACGCATCATCCAAAGACGTTTCATCAATTTCCTCAACGACATCACTAGGGAATTCTTCTGCGGACTCAAAATCCTCAAAATCCTCGTTTGGCAACGCTTCATCAGCTTCCATCTTCGCCAAAATTAGTTTTTGCAACTCATCAATAGATGGATTTGGAGAACTGGTAGCTTGAAATACTGCTTCACTGTTTGTAATATTTTCGTCCACGTTTATTTCCTCATAACCTTCTTCGTGATAGACTAAATAATTATAAACGAATTATTTTTAAATTTAATCAGGCAAATAATGGAGATACGATTTTGTTTAGTTTGGATAGGGATTATATTTTAGAAAATATTAACAAAATAAAAGACCAAAAGGTTCTTATTGTCGGCGATTTAGCCATAGACGAAATGATTTATGGCGATACAGAAAGAATTTCTCGAGAAGCACCTGTTTTGATTTTGTTACATAACAATACCAAAATTATACTAGGTGGCGGCTCAAACGCTGCGCACAACATTTCAGCACTCAATAACGGAAAAGCTGGCGTAATAGGTGTAATTGGCGATGACTACCATGCTCCTATTTTAATAAATGCATTCAAAGAAGCAAATATTGACACAGACGGGTTAGTTGTTGACAAAAACAGACATACAACAGTTAAAACAAGAATTTCCGGAACTTGTTCACAATCAATCACACAACAAATTGTTAGAATTGACAGACAAACAACTACACCTCTTTCGACTGAAACAGAAACAAAAGTTATCAAAAAACTTGAAAAAATGGTTCCTAATTATGACGCAGTAATTCTATCAGATTATCACTTAGGAACACTTACACAACCAATCATAGATAAGGCAATAGAACTTGCAAAAAAATATAATAAAGTAATAACTGTCGATGCTCAAAAAACACTCAACAAATACCAAGGTGTAACAGCACTAACCCCAAATCAACCTGATACAGAAAAGTTTGTCGGATATTTTATAAAAGATGAAGAAACTTTGATAAAAGCGGGTAAGGATGTAATAACAGATACGAACGCAGACATGGTTCTCGTCACAAGAGGCGACAAAGGTATGGTACTTTTTGAAAAAAATGAAAAAGTTACAAGGATTCCTGTGTTCAACAAAAAAGATGTCTTTGATGTAACCGGTGCAGGCGATACTGTTATTGCTGCATTTACGCTGGCTCTTGCCGCAGGATTTGAAGCAAAACATGCCGCAATCATTGGAAATATTGCAGCAAGTATTGTAATCAGACATTTCGGCTGTGCGACCACTAGCGTGGAAGAAATTATTGAAAATTTAAAAATAATGGATATGAAAAAATTTATAATAGGGGGATAATAAAGTGAAATTCGAAATAAAAAAAATAGAACTTAAAAAGTTTGACTATATAATAATTGGAATAGTTACTATCCTTGCGTTTTTGCTATCATTCACATTTTTCAGCAAACACAAAATAGCAAAAACCCCCGTAATTGCAGAAAATACTGTTGTATTCCAAGTATTTTTTAGGGGTATAACACTAACAACTCCCGAAAACCCGTTTAAATCAATGGACGAAAGCTTTATAACAATAAGAAATGTTCCACACAAAAAAATTACGGTACTAGATGCACATGCAATGCCTAGAATGACAATCGTAACTGATGCTAAAGGCAGAACAACAATGACTCAAGATGCAAGTGCCCCATTCTTATTTGATTGTCTGGTTACAGTATTTGATGATGCTAAAATAACTGAAGACGGAGCTGTACTTGGCGGCAACAAGCTCAAAATAGGTCTACCAATTATACTTGAAGGAAAAAACTACCGTTTTGGCGGGACTGTATCTGATATAAAAGTTTTAACAGAACAAGAAGCAAAAGAACTTAAAAATTCTGTTGAAAAAGAAAAAGAAAGATTAAAAAACCCACAACCTGTTTCCCCACAAGAGATATTACAACTTCCCCCAACCCCATAGTAATATATTTTTTATGATTAGAAATCAGGGGAAAATAAGTAATGAAAAGTGTCATAGTAAACAAAGCAAATGAAGTTATCGCAAAAGTACAAGATTTTGCAACACCACTAAGGAATAATAGCGTAATTATCAAAAACATTGAAGACGGTGTTTTTGCACTTACGTCTTTACTACTGATTCTATCAACATTTTGCAATACTGATATTCTTGGATTAGTGGCAATAGGCATAATTTTGTTAGGCGGTTTAAGATTAATACTTATCGACAAAGAAAAACTGCAACCTTCTGCTGCTGATGGTGCTTTGCTTATATTTTTACTATTTCTTATGTTTTCAACATTCAATTCAACTCTTCCAAAATATAGCTTAGAAGGACTTATTAAGTATTTGATATACATAGGCTATTATTTTGCAGTAGTTCCAATGTTCAGAAGAAAAAAGAAAAAAGTTCTATGGACAATGCTTTTAATCGCAGCTTTGTGTACCATTGAATCTTTCTATGCACTACTTCAGTCTAAAACTGTATTGGCGGGTGCAACATGGCAAGATATGAGTTACATAAATCCTGAAGATGCAATTTCAAGAATATACGGCAGCCTAAAGCCTTATAACCCAAATTTGCTAGCCGGATATCTAATAGCTTGCTTTCCAATAGTTATCGGAATATCCATGTTAACAGTAGAAAAAAGACATAGAAAATCCTTCTTCATCGCAATTTGCGGAGTATTAATATCTTTATTTGCAATATTTCAAACTGGTTGTAGAGGTGCATATCTTGCACTGTTTGCAATCTTTTTAAGTTTTTTAGCAATTTCTTACAGGATAGTGTTCTTCGACTTTGCGGCATTCAAACATCTTAAGAAAATATGGTTTAACTTTACATCTGCAACAATTGGACTTGGAGTTATAGGGTTGGCATTTATGCCTAAAATTTGGCACAGACTTTTGTCAGTATTTTTATTAAGAGGGGATTCTTCTACATCATTTAGGATGAATGTTTACCAATCATCTTGGCAAATGTTTACAGACAATCCAATTTTTGGAATAGGACCCGGAAATCATACATTCCGTGAAATTTACGGATACTATATGATAACAGGATTTGATGCACTTGGAGCTTACAGCGTACCGCTAGAAATTGCTGTTGAAACAGGGGTTTTAGGCTTTATAAGTTTCTTTGCATTTGTTGGGATTCTTTTATGGCAATCTGTCAAATATATTTGCCAAGACCAATCAATAAGAGGGAAAATATACGTTTCTGTTTGCTCTGTTAGTATAATTGGAGTGATGGCTCACGGACTTTTTGACACTGTATTTTTCCGACCACAAGTGCAATTTATCTTCTGGACAACAGCAGCAATACTAAACGGCGTTCTATCAAAAAAAGAAATTTGCACAAACAAAAAAATTACATGCGTTTAATATATTATAATTCTCTTCTGCCTTCAATTGCCCTAATCAGGGTAATCTCGTCAGCGTATTCTAAATCCGCTCCGACAGGCAGCCCAAATGCTATTCTGGTGACTTTTACACCAAAAGTTGAAAGTAATTTATTAATGTAAAGGCTTGTAGTTTCGCCTTCAATCGACGGAGAAATAGCCAAAATTACTTCTTTTACAT
>JAFQTK010000071.1 GCA_017409065.1 bacterium | reverse complement strand
GGATTACTAACCCTAAGATTAGACCGCTTCTTATCATTAAAGGCATATCAGTAATAGTTTGGGAATTATCAATTTTTGCTACTGCTGCCATTTTTTCAGGTGTTGTTTTTAAGTCTTTTTTGAATACTAGCATTAGTATACTTAAAACAACTACGAGTATTACTGCAATAACACCTGTTAATTCTTTTAGAAAATCCATGAATGAAAGGTTTGCGGCACTTCCGATAATAATATTTGGAGGGTCGCCTATTAATGTAGCTGTTCCTCCAATATTAGAAGCAAAAATTTCTGTAATTAAGTATGGTACAGGATTTATATCAAGTTGTTTTGCGATAAAGAATGTAATTGGCATAATTAAGATTACTGTTGTTACGTTATCCAAAAATGCAGATGTTACTGCTGTGAATACGCCTAAAGTAAATAATATTGCTATTGGGTGACCTTTTGTTAATTTTAATAGTTCATTAGCTACCCAATTAAACATTCCGCTTCTTGCTGCAATGCTGACAATAATCATCATTGAAACAAGCAAAAATATTACATTAAAGTCAACAAAATTGATAAAGTAATGTTCGTTTAAAACACCATCTGTAACTTTATTTTGACTTACTAAACCTAAAAATACAGTTAATGCTGCACCAATTAATGCGATTGTAACTTTTGGTATTTTTTCTGTTGCGATAAAAATGTACGCAAGCAACAATAGTCCACCGGAAATGGCGATATTGTTTGCTTGTACAAGGTTGTGTAAAAATTCCATTTTCCCTCCGTGTTAAGCTGCATTATTGGCTCTTGCTACTGCTGCGGCAATTGCTACTGCAACTAATTCATCGTCATTTTGTGTTTTTTGTTTCTTTTTAGATTTTGTTGGTTGTGGTATTGCTTCAGGAAATATTTCATTCAATTTTTTAATAACTACTGCTGAAATATTCATAACCCAAATCATTACTACGAGGAATGAAAAAACAACCCCCATACCGATTAGCATTATAGCAGTACCAACTTGCAGATTTGCAAGCATAGCTGTTGTATCCATTTATTTCTCCTTTTGTTTTGTTTTTTCGTTATTAAATTACAATGGGGGGACGAAAAACTAAGGAGCTCTTGGGTTTATTTGGTAATCAAACAGACGTTCCGTGTCTAAACTCAATTTATCCTTAAATTGTTTCTTGCCTGTTTTAACTTTTTTATTTTGATTGATTACCGTAGGCAAGCTATTTGATTCATTATTATTGTTTGAAAAACTTTGTGAATTATCATTATTGTTTTTGTTTAGCAGGTGATGTTCGTCTGTTAAATTATAGTGTTGAATAATTCCATTATCAATCTGATTAAAGATGGTTTCCAGTTCGGTTTTTTCAATTATTGAAACTTTGTTAATAATGTCATCAGCAGCTAAAGACAAGTCTGACAGGGTAATTACACCTACCAGTAATATAAAAATAATACTAAAAAATGATAATAACTTTTTCATGATTATTTCCGTTTCGCCTCTTTGATTCTAGAATAAATATTTTTCTAATGCAAAGATTTAGTATTCGTATTTTTTCTTCAAGCCCTATATGTTTAATAATTTAGATTATTTGTTTGGGGAATGTTTTTTCTTCTTAAAAAAAATATATTAAATGTATGGAAAAGATTGTTAATAAAATTGATAAAAATACGATTGAACTTTTGAGAAAAATAATGGAAGATAATTTGCGTGATGATATTGGCAAGTTGTCTTGTGTGAGTCGTTATTTGTTGGCAAAAGGATTTAGTCCAAAGCTACACTACGATAAGTGGGCTATGGAAAAGGCATATTTTGGAATTGGTCTAGCTTCAAGAAAAAAATGGTTGGCAAAAATTCTACCGGCTGAGTTGTTAAAACGTTCTTTAAAAAGGGCTGTTGAATCTATTGTTACACTTAGTGAAGGGGGGATTTTTTACAGATATTTCCCTGAGAATATTTTAACTCCAAATTATGGATATAATTGGGGGCGAAGTGCAAATTATATTGAGATAAACAATAGAGCAATAGCTAAGATGGAGTTAGGTAAGTGTTCTTGTGGATTGGAAAGTGCAATAAAGTTATTACCTGCTATTCCGCCCTCAGCAAAAAGTTGGGCTAATTGCATTGTTTTATCTCAAATTTTTCCTAACATTTATGGTGATGGATATAATAAGCCTGACTGGGAAGAAAATTCCATTTATGGAATTAAGCTGAATATCGGTTATAGTCAAAATATTATTGATTATTCGATTATTTCCGATATTTCTGCGGAAGAACAGTTCAAAATTTTTAATGAACTGGCACACTTTAGAGGTTTAAAAACAGGATTCCGTACTGTTATTTCTGAAGATCAAATTAAATATTCTCGTTATGGTAAAGACGATGAGAATTTTCGTTGGGATAACGATGAACATTTGGAGTTATTTATAAACGAGCATGTTAAGCTTGCAAAATTAGGCTTTGATGCGATTTTTATAGATTCAGCAAAACATATTGGCGGGTATGATTGTGACAATTATACAGGTGTTGGAAAGTTGCCACAGTACCAACAAATGCAATACATTTTATATGAAATAAGAAAGCGTTCCGGTGTTAGTTCTTTAAGTTTTATAGGGGAAAAAAGTTCAGTAGATTTTGAACGCTACAAAAATATGGGATTAACAGCCGGAACTGCGTTGGTCAGTGCTGATTCCTTTGATGAGGTTAAACGTTGGTCTGATTGGTTTAAATATTGGAGAGAATATGCACCGGGTCCTGAAGTTTCAAATGATAATGATATGGGCGGACGAACCTATGAGCAAAGATTAAATAGGCTTAATTCTTGTTTGTTTGGATTTGAGTTAGCTAGTGACAAATTACCAAGTTTTATGCAAATGGAGGATTTGTTTCCGCTTCGATATGATACAAGCACTCATCAACTTATGATGAGTAATCCCTCGTACTCTTTAGATGGTTCTCCCCTTAGTCATTGGGAAAATTTATTCACAACAGAAGACGGCAAGTGGTATAATCATCTTGCCGCCGAAAAATTCGCCTATGCTTTAGCTTTATAAAATTATTTTGTAAAGCTGCAATTTGGGGTTTCGCCTTCTAGTGTGCCAAAACGTTCTTGATATTCTTTTTTAACAGAGCGTGGCATAAAGTCTATTGTATCACCGTCTTGGTTGAAAATGACAGGGTTTCCTTCCGGAGTTGTAGATATTGTGTATGTGTCATTGCAGCTATTGCAGTTAGTAAGTAATCCAACAAGTCCTGCGATTAAAGCGTTTCTGGTTATAGTTACGGCAGGTGCTGTTTGTTTATGAGCAGCAGGCTGTTGGCTTTTTTGTTGATAGTTGCATTTTTGACAACCAAACGAGGGGGTGGATAGTTTAGATATTTGCATAATATTCTTTTCCTTTTTTATCGACTTCAAATAGATTAAAACAGGAAAAAAAATAATTTGCTAGTAAATTGTAAAGATTATTCACAAATTTTATTTTCAACTTTTTCAATTTCGTTTAGCAAATTGTCTGCTTGTTCTTTGCACCAATTTAGAAAAACTTTTATATCT
>JAFQTK010000070.1 GCA_017409065.1 bacterium | reverse complement strand
CGAATAAGGTGCAAGAAAAGTTATCACAGAGTTATGATGAGTTAGCTCTCTTGTTGACTAAAACGGTCGCAATTGAAAGTGCTGAGATTATTAAAGATATTGATGATAAGCAGAAATACGATTCTTTGGCTTATCATACAAATTTGATTCTAGACACAAATGACAGCATTTCTTTTATCGAATTTAAGGATAATAAAGGAAAAGTAATATATTCGAGTAAGGACAAATTACCTAATCGAGCTAAAGAAACAAAATTTTCAGTACCACTGAGTATTGATACAGAAGGGGGAAAGAAAAATATAGGTTCTGTTACCGTTGGATTTTCGGGTAAAATGATAAAGTCTGTTGTCTTGGCAACTAAGAACTCAATGTTTTTTGTATTCGCTCTTGCTTGGGTAGTGTTAAGTGCGGTTGCAGTTATTAATACTTGGTTGTTGACTCGTGAATTACATAGTCTGCATCATGGGGTAAAAAAGATTTCAGGCGGGCAGTTTGGATATACCTTGGAAGATAAAGATGCCAGTGGCGATGTAAAAGAACTTATTGCTGCATTTAATGATATGTCAAAACGGTTGCATGTATATGAAGAAAAAAATATAGATCAACTTACATTGGAACGCAATAAGTTTGAAGCAGTTCTAATGTCTATTATTAACGGTGTTGTTGTATGTGATAATTACGATAATGTTGTATTAATTAATAATTCTGCAAAAAAGATATTGGATGTGGAAGAATCAGAAATTCTTAACTCAAAGATTCAAACCTATTGTGATACAGATGGAGAGTTATGTTTTAAAGATAAAATTGAACAATTTAAAGATACTCCATTGGATATAATAGAAACAAAACCTTTGGAGTTTAATATAACGGTTGGAAAACGAGTAATTAAATCGGTTATTTCTCCAATGTTCTCTAAAAATCAGGATTATGTCGGTTATATTATCGTTTTAATTGATGTTACAAGAGAAGTGGAAGTTGATAAATTAAAAAGTCAATTCATATCTAACGTAAGTCATGAGTTAAGAACTCCTGTTACTGTTTTAAGAACTTATGTTGATACGTTGTATAATCATTCGGATGATTTTGATGAAATAACAAGACAAGAATTTATCGGTGTTGTTAATAACGAAACAATTCGTTTACAAAAGATGGTAAATGATGTTCTTGATTTTTCAAGACTTGAATCCCAAGAAGCCAATTTTGCTAAAGAAGATTGTGATATAAGCCATTTAATAGATGAATGCGTTGATTCCATAAAAGTTTTGGCTGATGAGAAAAACATTGTAGTATCTGCGATAAAAGAACCAGATTTGCCTATAATAAAACTGAATAGAGATAGCATTTCAGGTGCGTTAAATAATTTGATTTCAAATGCTATAAAATACTCACCTGATGGTTCAAGAGTTAAAGTTAGAGCTGAAATTTCGACCGATTCAGAATATGTAGAATTGTCGGTTGAAGACAATGGTATAGGTATTCCACAAGAACATTTAAACAAAATTTTTGACAGATTTTATAGAGTGGAAAATGATATTCATACTGTAAAAGGTACAGGATTAGGCTTGCATTTAGTCAAAATAGCTGTTGAAAAACATCATCAAGGTAAGGTTTTTGTGACATCTAAAGTTAATGAAGGCTCAACGTTTGGTTTTAGATTGCCGATAAATATGGCAAAAGATGATGTGGAAAATGAGTTGGTATAGCCCTTTATTCTGATTTTGTAAATTTTTTTTACAGAAAGTGTTTTGGAATATATTTTGTACTATCATGTGTAGTGTTGAGTATTAGCATAGAGAGAAAAACCTTGAAGATAGCAATTTATCCAGGAAGTTTTGACCCTATTACCAAAGGACATTTAGATGTTTTGATTAAGGCATCTGAAATGTTCGATAAAGTTATAATTGCTGTGCTTAAAAATAATGCAAAGAAAGGTTTTTTACCGACAGAAGACAGAGTCGCTTTGATTAAAGAAGCTGCAAAAGATTTGCCAAATGTAGAGGTTGACAGCTTTGACGGGTTAACAATAGATTATGCTCGTCAAAAAGGTGCAAACATATTGATAAGAGGGCTTAGAGCCGTTTCTGATTTTGAATACGAAATGCAAATGTCGCAAATGAATAATTCTTTGGCTCCGGAGATTACAACTGTGTTTTTAATCACTCGTCCAAAGTACAGCTTCATCTCATCAAGTACAGTCAAGGAAATTGCTTTTGCAGGTGGAAATGTTTCAAAGTTTGTACCTGAATGTGTGGTAAAATATTTTTGTGATAATATAGAGAATAGGTAGAAAATAGGGATATATTCATGCTTAGAGTTAGAGAATTCTTACAAAAATTAGACTATAAATTAGATAAAGCGTTTCCGGTTTGGCCGGGATTTGTTGCTGTTAATAAAGATGATATGCAAGGTTACTTTGAAAAAATAGATTCATTAGTTCCAGAGGATATCAAAGAAGCTGAACGAATTTTGAAACGTTGTGATGATATGGTTATTGATGCTCAAAATAGAGCTAGTAGAATTATAGCTGATGCTGAAAACGAAGCGGCAAGAATATTGTCTGAAAATGAAATAATGCGTGCTGTTAAACAAGAAGGTCAAAAAATCAGAGAACAAGTTATTCAAGATTGTGAAGAATTGAAACGTAAGGCTTTGGATGAAGCTGATAATGTAAGACTCCAAGCTGCGGAAGAAGCATTGAAAATAAGACAAGGTGCGGAAAACTACGCAGAACAAGTGTTAGCTAATATTGAAACAGATTTGAGCCAATTGCAGCAAATTGTTAGAAATGGGCAAGTTTACCTTGAAAAAATGAAAGAAGAATCTAATCAAGGATTGTCTAATCAACGTATGGCGACACAAAGAGTTTCTCAAGTCGTTGATGAAATTTACGACTAATTTTAGATTTAAAATCCTGTGATTTCGTTAAAGATTTTTATGGCAAAATTGTCAGTAGCCCCTGAAATAAAGTCAATACAAGATTGTCTGTAATCGTCTATTGAGTTTAGGTCGTATAAGATTTTGTTTTTGTAATGGCTATCTCTAGGTTCAAGGTTTGAGTATTTTTCTAACCATTCTTTATAGTGGCTAATTAGTATTGGGTAAAACTGAGCATCTTTCATTAATTTGCTTATAGTATCTTTTCCCGCATAATAACCTAGTAATACTTCAAAAATAGTTTCGATAACTAACTTTGCATAACGTTTGAAGTAGTATAAACGTTTATGTGAACAAATATTCCAGAAATTAAAGCTTTTAATTTCGTTCATAATTTCGAAGTATTCTTGTGAGAACCCGATCCCTTTTTGAGGAGAGGAGTTTTTGCACAAATCAACGGTGAATTTATGTGCTAAAGCGGTATGGTTAAGTCGTGATAGATGTGCATCTTTAAACATACGCTGAATCATTCGCTCAAGTTCTTTTTGTTGTTGAGCATCTAATATCTTATAAGTAATCGCATCTTCAATATCTCGACCTAAATAAGAAATTTTGTCCGCTATTTTAATAACGCAGCCTTCAAATGTGTATGGGTTAATTTCACTGGCATTATTTAGTGTAGTCAAGTCAATAAATTCTTCACGAGGATAAATCCAGTTGTCATCAACCTCGCCGCAATGGCAAATCATACCATCACGAACAGCATAAGTAAGGTTCATATTTTGCTCATAACCTTCATAATCAATAAGTGTTTCTATGTTGTCTGCAAAATGTAAGCTGTTTCCTTCATGCCAAAATTTTCTATGGATGTCGTAGCTTTTTATAATACCGTCAATGACAGTTTCTCCGTGGTGACCGAATGGTGAATGACCAATATCGTGTCCGATTGCAATAGCCGCAACTAAATCCGCATTAAGTCCCAGTGATTTGGCAATTGTACTTCCAATAGATGCAACTAATTGAACGTGTTCGATTCTTGTACAGATATGGTCATTGCTCGTTGCAAAAAATACTTGTGTTTTTCTTTTCAAACGTCTATAAGCGTTTGAGTGGAGTATTCTATCGTAGTCCCTTTCAAAATCTGTGCGAATATCATCGTGTCTTTTATACATAGGTGAAACACGAGAAATTGCGTTCTCCCATTTGTCACTATTTGGAGTTGTTGCAACTTGTGAAAATTGATATCTTTGAATTTTTTGATTTTGTTCTAAGTCCATAATTGCATTATACATTATAAGTAATGTTTTCTTGAATAGTCCAAAAAAGTGAATTTTAAAAAAACTTTACATGATGGCAATTTATTTTACTCTTTTCTTTTTATTAATTTATAAAGGGAAATATGGATATGAGTCTTAGACCGGATGCATTTAAAAACTTTTTGGATGTGAACAGTATATTCGCAAGAAATACTGTAATTGGTAATGAAACTGTTGTGACAGCGGGGCAACCTGCGAATCATCCCCAAGAAATTATGGCGGCAGATAAACTTTCCGGTAAAACGATAGATTTGCAACCAATAAAAGATGAATTTGTTACGGCAAAAAAACATAGAGGTTTGTTTGAAAGAAGTTATGATTTTTTGCGTAATATAACAGGGTTAGGCTTTGGACATAAGAAAATCGCACAACAGCTCGAAAAAGCTGAAAATGGTGAAATAGCTCAAGAAGAAGCTAAGGAACTTGTAAACAAATATAAAAAATCTAACGAAAATGCGAGAGAAAACTTTGGAAATATTATTTCTGTTGGTGCAGCCGGCAGTACTTTCTTTGGATTGGAAAAATTAAAAACAGTTTTAAAAGGACGGTTAGAATTGGATGCACTTAATCCAATTTTAAAGGGGCTTTTAGAACTTTCAAAATTTAAAGTTAGAAAATCTCCGGATGAAATTCGAAATAGTTTGAAAAATTTCTTGGGGTCAAAGGTTAAAACAAGAGCTTTAGTAATAGTTCCATTAGCTACTTTAGCAGGTGGAATAGCTAAGTATATTTCTATGAAATTTGATAGAATTGGTTCTAAAAAATATTCAATAGAAGATAAAAAATCGCTTTCAAAAGGTGAATTAAAGATTAAGAAAAAAGAATTGGCAGCACAAAAACGAGCTGATTCATTCAAAAACTTTACATCAGGAATGTTGAATGGTCTTATGATGCCTTTGGCGACGTTAGGTGGTGGGCTAATTGGTGTTCCTGCGTTTTTGGCTGCTAATACAGGTACAAGATATTTGTTTGACAAATCAGAAGATAAATCTTTAAGCAATTTTGGCAAAAATTTGAAAGATAGTGCAATGTTTAATTTGCTGGCTACTGCGGCTGTGGCTGTACCAATGTTTAGGTCTTCAAAATATTTACAAGTTTTAGAAAAGAATGTTGATGAAGTTGTTAAAAGCTTAAAAGATGTTCAATTACAAAAAATTAGTTCTACGGAAAGCAGTAGTTTGGAAAAAATGCAAGACATTATTTTGGATTCTCCACAAATAAAAGAAATTCTTTCTTCTGCTGATTCAATTGAAACTAAAGTTCATAGGTTAACTGAGGCAAATATTTTTGCTGTTAAATTTAAGCAAATTCAACCAAGTTCTGATCCTGTGGCAAGTATGTTACAGTCAGATTGTCCTGCGACTCGGACAATAGAAGAGGCAACGCAATTTATCCAAGAAGCATTGGGTAACGCTAATTATACTGTTATCAAAAACTTAGGTACTGGTACTGTTGCTGAAACATACTTGGCTAGAGGTGTTGATGGAAAAGAAGTTGCCATTAAGATTTTGAAAAAAGGTATCTCTCAAGAAAAGATACTTAGAGATAAAGAAGCATTTAGAGCATTGATTACAAAAGGGGTTCCTGATTCTGAATTGACTGGCGAACAGCGTATCTTACTTAATAATTTAGAAGATATGGCAGATAAAATTTTGAAAGAAGTTGATTTGCAAAATGAAGCGAATGCAGCGTTACAGTTAGCTAAAACAACTAAAAAGGCAAATGTTGTTGTTCCGATAGAAGCTAAGAACGGTGTTTATGTTATGGAAAAAGCTTCAGGAATATCAGTAAAAACATTGAAAGATTATTTTGAGTGTATTAGAGAAATAAAATATTGTGAAGAGTATGGTTTTCATGCATCAAGAGGCGAAGCCTTGAAAAAACAACTTGCTGAAATCAAGGCAAAAGCACCTGAATTTGAAGATTTTGAGCTTACACCTGAAGATATTAAAAAACTTTTAGATCAATATATAGAAGTTCAAACTGAGCAATTTGTTAAATTGAACAGAGATGGAAAAATTATTCACGGTGATATTCACCCCGGAAATATTTTCTTTGATATAGCAGCTTTGAGAAGTGGCAAGAAGGCATTTACGCTGATAGATACAGGTAATGTTATTAATTTGAGCAGGGCAGAAGCAAAGAATGCTCTACAATTTACAACATATATAAAACAAGGTAATTATAAAGATATTGCTCGAACAGTTACATCTGATGCAATTTTACCGGAAGGAATGACCAGAGAACAAGCAATTACAATTGTTGAAGAAGAATTGAAGAAATATTTTACCGATAATGTTCACAACATTGATAAAATGACAATTGAATCTACTCTAAAATTGACGGATTCGATACTAAATCAAAAAGGTATTATTCCAAATGATACGCAAGCAACATTGAATAAATCTAAAAAAGCTTCAATGAACTCGTTTATGAACTTATTAGAAAGCTTTTTCAACAAAAAAACAGAAGATGAAAATGTTAAAACCAAAATGGGACAAGTTGGTTTGATTAAAGATTTTGCGAGTATTTTTATTAACAAATCAACAGCAGAAAGTATTCAGGAATTTAAAAACTTGTTGCAAATGTCCCCTAGTGAAATGTGGCGATATATTTTCAACAGAAATAAACCTGCAACTAATAGTAGTGAATATTTAACTTATAAATTTAAACAAGATATGCAAAATGATTCAGTATTACAATTTTAGTTTAGGTTGAGAATTTAGGTCCGTTTAGTGCTGCGTAAACGTCCATTATGGCTTTTGAAAACCTTTTTCCTCTTAGCAAACCTGCCATTACGTCGGCAACAAGTTCTTTTCCTGTTGGCTCTTTTATTGCACCTTCACTAACTTCATTGATAACATTCGATATTCCATATTGGTTAATAAAATCTTGAAAAATTTTGGCTGATGTTTTATTGTCCGGACAAATTTTAAGGTGATTGTAGTGTGCGATTTCGTGGTAAAAGGTATGTTCCAGAGGTCTGATTTTTACGGTGCAAATACCTTCTCCTAATTTAAATGAAACTTCACCCTTTTGTGCGTTTTTTAATATGTCTTTTGCAAAATAAATCGGTAATTTAGGGTCAATAGGTGTATGACCTGTTATCATTGGCATTATTGGGGTAAAAAATGCTATTTTTTCCGGTAAATCCAGTCCGATATCCTTTATTTGTTTGCTTAATTTAAGAAAAATTTTAGCCGTGTCAAAATCATCTTCAAATGTGACCTTGACTCCCAATTTTTGCATTTCTTGTTCTATTTCAATTACTTTAGGATTTGTTGAAGGACGTAAATGTACGCTTTTAATTACGGAAGAATTTTGTGGAATTTGAAAATTTACAACTCGTTGATTGGTTTCTACTTTTGGCTGCAACGTAAACGTGGCACTTGCCTGTGCGGTTGGTGTTGGTGCCTTTGTGGGTGTATTGTATATTTTTTTCTTAACTAATGATATTTTTTTCTCTTGTTTGGGCGTATGTTGTGCCGCTATTTTTTGAGTTTGTGTCAGTGGGTTGTTAAAATTAATATTAAAAATTATGGTATTTATCTGTTTATTCATATGTTTCTTCTCTATTCTAAAATTTAAAACAATCAAAAAATTTAATCTTGCTAAATTGTTAATTTTTATTACAAAAATAGCAAAAATTAAATTTTAGTGGAATTAATAGGAATATGAAAGGATTAATATTATGTCAATTAACAAATTACCTGATTTTGTAGCCAGACAACTAAAAACTTCAACTAAAATAACCCAGAGTTCGTTTGCTAAACAAAGATATTTTGACCATTTAGCTCAAAAATCTACCCCTACGACAGAAGAAAAATGGTTAGTAACAGCTTATGAAAAACTTCATAGCTTGAAGTCAAAATATAATTTTCTTGTCAATACCACAAATGCGAAGTCTGACGCAGAAAAAATATATAGTGAAATTTGTGTTCTTCAACGTCAGATTGCAATGAGAGAAGCGGTAGCTTTTGATGCCTTAAAGGCAAGAAAGTTTATTTAAATGCTAACTGCTGTCAGACACAGTTATAATGCTAATTTTTCAGGCAAACCTTCTTTTGGTGCCAGAATTTCTATTCCTGTAAATATGCCACAAAATATTGTGGAAAATATTTTAAATGGAACAATATCCAAACATTTTGTGCCAACGACATCAAATGTTATTGAGCAAATGGTTAGATTTTTAGACCCTATTCGTTCTTCAGACAAGATCTTGGAACCTTCGGCAGGGTATGGGCATATTGCTGATAAATTAGTAAGTATTAGTAATATAAGACCAAATCAAGTAGATGTTATAGAGCCGATAGAGGCTTTTAGAAGAACACTTCATTCAAAGGGATATAATTTGGTAGGTTTTGATGTTTTGAAATACAAACCTGACTATCTTTATGACAAAATTATAATGAATCCGCCTTTTGATAATGGTAGTGATATTTTACATTTGTTGTATTGTTTTAATCTTTTGCGTCCGTCCGGTAGATTAGTTGCAATTTTACCAGAAAATGATTTCATTCCAAAAAGGCAGCCCGGTTATGAAAAATGGATGAAAGACTGGTTAGGTACGGGTGAAAAGAAAGAAATCAATGAGTATCTTGATGATGTTCTAAATTCTAATGATTCAAAAGTAATCAAATTGGGCAAAGTGTTTAAAGAATCTGATGTGCCTGATGATGTTGAAACAAGAATGGTAATTATAAATAAAAAATAAAAAGCTACTTTTTAAAAAGTAGCTTTGTTTGTTATTTGCTTTATATTTGTTAGTCGTGGATGTTGTACCAAGCTGTCGGGTCACCGACTTCTGTTCCTTTTTGTAGCAATTGAGCTCCTTCTGTATTATCTTTTATTTTCAAGAAAATAATATTTAAGTCATCAGGGTCGCCTAATAATGATAACCCCACAGGTGTCATGCTGGCTTGTATTTTCTTTTTAAGATATGCTGCAAATTTATCGTCTTTTTCGGATTTTTCAATTTCTTTAAATTCAGGGTTGGAGTTCACGGAATTGCGAATACTATTTGCTATTGGACCGGTGATAACAACATTACGAAGTTTTGATTCGCAGACTCTTGTGCCGATAAGTTGTGCAAAAGAATCCATGTATTTGTCAATAGCAGCTTTTGAAGCTTTGTTGTGTTCATCTTCAGTAATATATGGCAAAATAGACTTAGTTTCGTTGTAATTATCTACAACCATAGTGTTTTCACCGACTTTTGCTCTTTCAGCTTCATCTAAATCTAATGCATCAGCATAATGCTTGCGTAGACTGAATGCTCTAACATCATTCTCAACAGAATCTTTTTCTGTATTGAGTTTAGGAATGTGTTGAATTTCAGTTGGTTTTATTTTGATGTTATCATCATCAACCATAATTATTCCGGTGCCTAATCCACCACCCGGATACATATAAATGAGTTCTTCACCTTTTTTAAGCACTTCAGGGTGTTGCTCTTTAAGTTGTTTTAATAAGCAAGCTCCTGCACCTGCCATATCGTTTGCGTGTCTTGATTGAGTTACGTTTACACCCATTTGTTTTAAATAACTATCTACTAAATTACCATTAATAGGACGTTCAAAACGATGTCGTCTGGTATTATCGTAGAAAAAGTTTGAAAGCATAAATCCGCTGTAAGTCGGAGTTTTAACCTTTGCACCCGGATAGCAAACCGTTAATTGTGTTTCATTGCTTGGGTCAGCTTCATTTATTTTATCTTTGTTTAAATATTGAAATATGGCAATTTTTTTAGCCAAATTATGTTCAAATTTATCTTCGCTTCTGTTTTCACCTTCGTCAAAAACAGTTGTCCGTTCTTTTGCGATAATATTATCGTTTTCATCAATTGCACATAGTTTTAAAGAACCATTAATTGTGCTTGCCCCAACGTCAACATTTATGTAATGTGCTTTAAATGGAATAGAGTGGGATGAAATATTGTTTATGTTCATAAAACCTCCGAATCAATATTCATTTGCATAAAACTTATAAATCCAACAATTTGCTAGTTTATTAGTAAAATTGAAGTTTTATGAACTGTGTTTTAAAAAATAGGTCAAGTATAGTCTGAGCTGCAAATCACTCTGCTTTCTATTAATATTCAAAAGAAGTCATAGTAGTAGCAAAAATTTCATCTTTTGGCATTAATTTAGCTTCGCCGCCTTTAACAAAACCAAATAATAACAACGGCCATAAAATAAGTCCTGTTGCACAAGCCACTTTAACCCAATTTTTGTCTTTGCCTTCTATCTTTTTAGAATACATAATTTTTCTTTTATTACCTTTTGTATCGTAAGCATATCCATTAGATACTAATAATTCGCCACCATTTCCCAAAAAACCAGCTTTTTCGTAATCTTGAACCGTTAAAATTGCCTTATCACCTTCTTGGAAAATTTTTACTCCTTTATATATAACATCTTCTTTAATTGATGCCTGAATATTATACTCGCTCATATCTTTTGTTGTTGTAGTAGCATTAGGAATGACGGTAATATCTACACCGTCCTTAACGGTTAATGCCTGAACAGGCATCGTAATTGTTACTAAACTCATTAAACACATTGTTGCAATAGTCTTTTTCATAATCCACCTTTCTGATGTTAAACATCTCTCGCGTTGTCATAATAATATGACAACTTGTCATTATATTAGAACAATAATAAATGATATGCAAGAACTTAAAAAAGAATTACAAAAGGCTATAGCTATGGTTGTTAAAAGCCAACGAAAGAAGTCTATCACCAAAAGTGCAGACGAAATAGGTATGGGGAAATCTTTGTGGGCGGATTTAGAAAATGGAATTAAAGATCCACAGATATCTACGTTATGGCGAATCGCAGAAGGTCTTGATATTAAACCCCATGTTTTAGTAAAACTTGTAGAAGAAGAACTGGGTGAAAATTTTTCTTTTCTTGAAAATACAACAGGAAACAAAAGTTTATAGAT
>JAFQTK010000069.1 GCA_017409065.1 bacterium | reverse complement strand
TCATTTCCCTAATTTAGTTATTAATGAATTTATCATTTTATTTATTTCCGTTATTAGCAAAAATACTGTTTGAGTTTCATTTTCTTTGAAAAAATTCAACATCACACCAATTTGCTTTAAATACCCAAACATAGATACCATTCACAAAAATATACTTGAAATAGGAAAAATTACAGGAAAAGAACAAGAAGCAAAAAAACTTGTGGAGGAATCAAAAAGAAAAATAGCCCTAGCAAAAACAAATCACCCTAAAAAAATTCTTTACTTGGTCCAAACATCTCCACTTATTTCAATAGGTAAAAAAAGTTTTATAACCGATGTTATCAAAAAATCAGGAAACATTTCAATTACAGAAAACATCAATACATTTTACCCAACAATCTCCGAAGAATATGCAATAAAAGAAAAACCCGATATTATTGTACTAGGGCTATATTCTGACGATAAAAGGATAAAAAAACTATTTCCTAATGCCAAAATTGTCTTTATGAATACTGAAGAAAATAATATTATTAATCGTCCGGGTCCAAGAATCCATCAAAGCGTCGAATATTTTTCAAAACTCTAAACTTTAATCAATGACTGCTTCTTGTCTTTTAACGCCAATTTAGTTTGTCTATTCTTTGCCCATATATTATAAACAGGAATACCCAAAAGGGTTATAACCAACCCCGGAACAGTGTAAAAAGGTTTATAAACAGTTAATGAAACAATAATAATACTACTAATAACCAAAAACGATACAGGAATAAAATTATGAACTTTGTATGCAGGATTAGCATCCCTATACATTCTACGCATTTTAAATATGCCAAATATCGTTATTGCATAGAATATTAATGAAGCATAAATTACATAATCTAAAAGTTGGGAATAATTTCCCCATAAAATCAATAAACAAACCCATCCACATTGAAACCAAAGAGAATTTACAGGGACACGAGTTCGTCTGTTTATAACAGCTAAACTGCGGAAAAATAATCTATCCTTCGCCATCTTATAATAAACTCTTGAACCTGTTAAAACCATTCCGTTTGCACAACCAAAAGCCGAAATTGAAACTATAAATGAAATAACAAACATTCCTGCCGTGCCAAATATTTGATTAATCAACTCAGCCGCAACAATGTCCTCTTGAGCTGTTTTTATAATATCTAAAGGCATTACCCCCAAATAAATTAAATTTATAAACAAATAAAGAGTAATAACCAACCCTGTCCCGATAATTAATGCACGAGGAACATTTTTCTTTGGTTCTCTAATTTCTGAAGCAATAAAAGTAACATTGTTCCAAGTAATCGATGCAAATAAAGCACCGACAAGTGCAACACCCAACATTTTTAACACCGAAATATCAAATACAGAAGCATTATTAGAAACAGCAAAGTTCGAAGCTATTGTATCAAAATTCAAACCTAAAAATACACCACAAGTTATTATCGCAATCATAGAAAAAACTTTGGTTACAGTAAATAAATTCTGAGTAACAACACCGTGTTTAATACCTCTGGAATTAATAAATGTTATCAGAATGATAGTAAGCATAGCAAACAACTGTTGAGCAGAGAAATGATATTCTCCCAATGAAAAAAGATAATTTGTAGAACTTGCCCAAGGCAGAATTATTCCAACAAACTTAGCAAAAGCTATATCAACAGCAGCGAGTGTTCCGGTTTGAATAACCAAAAACAATGTCCAACCGTATATAAAAGCAACCTTTTCGCTAAAAATCTTCTTTAGATAAATATACTGCCCACCTTCATCAGATATAGTTGAAGCTAATTCACCATAACATAATGAACCGCAAATTGTTGTAAATCCTGCAATTAGCCAACACAAAAGCAATAGCCAAGCCGAATTAACTTGCCGAGCAATATCAGCAGACACAATAAATATACCGCAACCAATCATAGAACCGGCAACTACTGAAACTGCATCTTTTAGACTTAATGTACGTTTTAATTTTTCGGACATAATTATCTCAATAAAGTGTATGGCAATATTCTACCATAAGAGAAAAGCAGATAACAGATTAAACTTAAGAAAATAATTGAAAAAGAATTTTTTAGAGTTAAAATTTAATCAAAGCCGATGTAGCTCAGCCGGTAGAGCATCTCATTCGTAATGAGCAGGTCGCAGGTTCGAATCCCGTCATCGGCTAACTTAAAAAGAAGCCTCGTTACTGTACTTGAGGCTTCTTTTGTTTTTTGTTTCTTATTAATTAAAATACGTTTTGTGACATTTTGTGACATAAGATTTTTACGCATATATTTTATCTAAAATATTTAATGCCAATTCTTTAGATTTATCTCCAACATGTGTATAAATATCTAATGTTATTTGTGATGAAGAATGTCCCATTTGTTCTTGTACAAATTTTATAGGAACTAAATTTTCAACCAAAAAACTACCATAGGTGTGTCGTAAATCATGAAAACGAAAATGACCTATACCACATTTTTTCATAACAGGCTTAAATAATCTATTATAAACATTTTGTCCATCTAACATAGTCCCATTGTTATTAGAAAAGACAAATTCATTTTTTCCAGATTTTAATTTATATTCTAACAATAATTTTCTTAGAGAATGTGTCATATAAATTTTTCTTACTGATTTTGCACTTTTAGGTGCATGTAATGTCCCTTTATATCCTGTATATTCAACATTGATTAAATTCTTATCAAAATCCACATTTTTCCACATTAAAGCAACAATTTCACCTCGTCTCATGCCTGTGTTTAATACAGTAAACAACATAGGATAAAATTCTGGTTTAACTTCTTTACACACATCTAGCAATCTACTAACTTCATTTTGATTTAAACTTCTTCCAACATATTTTGTCGATTTAATTTTTTTTACTTTCTTAACTACATTTTGAAATAATATTTCATTCTCCACTTGTCTTTCTATAATTGAACCCAAAACTATTAAATATTTGTTTATAGTTGTGGCTTTTAATTTTCTTTTGATTAAAGAAACCTTGAAATTTTCCACGTCTAGTTTAGATATTTGTGCTAATCTTCTATTCTTAAAATAGGGTAAAAGCTCTTTATTTATGATTCTTTCATATTCACTTATAGTTTTAGGTTTTTTATTTATCAACAGATATTTCTCAATAAAATACTTACAAGAATCTTCAAATGTTATCCTTGTATCAACACTTGATACAAGCCCCTTAGCTTTACTTGTAACTGCTTCTGCGTGAACCAATTCTGCTTCTTTTTTTGTTTTATATGTAGTTCTAATTCGTTTACCATTAATGTCTACATAGTCTACCTGCCAATTTTGACCTCGTTTTCTAATAGTCATGAGTTTTCCTTTTATAATTGTTCTACTATTGAATTTTTTATATCTTTGCCTAAAAATAAGAGTTTACCATTGATTTTGTGAGCTTTTATTTTTTTCTGCCATTTCCAAGTATAAATTGTACCAATTTTACATCTTAGAAACTCTGCAACCTCTGAAACGGTATAATATTTATTAGGTTTAATATCAATGTCATTTTTATTAACTATTATTTTTTCTTTTCTTGTTCTTTTTTTATTAGTATCTACCGCTAATTCACCATTGGATAAACTACCGTTAACCACTATGCATTCATCATTTTTAACCAATCTTAGATAATCAGGAAAATCACTTCTTAATTCACATACAGTATATTTATCTCTTATACCATGTGTTAATAATGATGCCGCTTTATTACTTTTATTAGTGTTTTGGGTTGATATTTTTACAGTATTTCTCATTTCTTATTTCTCCTTGTTATTATTACTTTTTGATTTGTTTTTTATTGTATTTATTATTAAAATTTCATTTTTAACGCTCGAACAATAGACTATTTCTGATTTTTGAACATTCTTTTTATACCAATTTTTGTATTCTTCATACAATTTATACTTAGAAATGATATTGTAAATAGTATTGATAGAAAGTTTTGTTTTTATTTTTCTGTAAATACTCTTTACACTTAGGTTTTGGATATAATAGAATTCTAAAATATCTGTTATTAAATTAGAGTTATAAGCTAATGTATTTCTCATTTATTCTCCTTTTTTTTTCTATTTTTATTGGTTTTAATGTTGTGTTCCTCTTTTGATAAAGGATTTAAGTTGTCGATATTATTGTTATATGGGTTTTCATCAATATGGTCTATCTCCTTATCTAAAATATTCCCCCTAATACAGGCTTTTAAGCGATGAACTCCAAAATAACCGTTGTTTGAATTCTTTCCACTATGTTCAGATTGATATAATCCACGTTTTACTAATTTGCTATATGTATATTTTGAAATATTTGATTTTAAAGTATTTTTTCTAATAAGCTTGTATTTGAAGTTATCTTGTACTAATTTAACCGTTGTATCTTTATGAGAATTTAACACGATTAGATATGTATGACTAAAACTATCTAACACTCCAATTAATTCGTCATCTACAAAGTTGTAATAAAAATTACATTTTTCGTCACTAGAATCAATAATTTTTTCAATTTCTTTCTTCATTTTTTCTTCTAAAAACTTTCTGTATAACCCTGTTTTTGCTTGCATTTCACCACCTTGTTTGCTTTTTATAACTGTTTGGATATTCCAACTTTTTCATAATATCACACCCTGCTAGTTTGTCAAGTTTGCCAAAAGGTTTGACTTTTCAAACACGAGTTATCCATTAATTCAAACAATTGACAAAAACTAACATGTAAGATATTCTTCAAATAGAGAGGATATGAAATGACTGAGAAAGTAAACGAACCGTTTAATCAAAATACACTTGTTGCATCGTTCGTGAATTTAATAAAATATGAAAGAGAAGAAGCTAATTTATCAGTTAGGGAATTAGGTAAAAAAGCTGGTGTTAGTTATACCGTAATATACGAAATGGAAAACAAAAATGTTTTACCTAAATTAGAAACTATTAATAAATTGGCTTTGGCATTGGGATTTTGTGTTGAAATACAACAAATTAATAGAAATACTCGAGCTTTATCACTTTCATATTACAAGGGAAAAACGCGAAATATGCTATTTTCTAACAATTGTAAAAAAAATATAACTAATGAAGAATATCAGTTGGATGATGTTTTAATTCGAAAAGGGCTATATTCTAAAGATATAGAAGAAGTTAAAAGTTTTATCGAATTTAAGCTATCTCAGCACAAAAAATAATATGCCCCTGCTCTATTTTCGATTTATTTTGCTCTAGCTATATCTTATATCCTATTTTATATTTACCCCGTCTTAAAAACGATTGGTATTTTATTTTTTAAAATTTTGCCCTTGTCCACCAAGGGTTTTCAAAAAGTGGCGTTTTTAAAAAATTGACTTCTAAAAGATGTGTGGTGCTATACAAAAAACAAATGAAAGATTGAATCACTAGCTTAAACTCAAATATCTATCCGATATTATAAATTTTTTGCAATCATATAGAGTGTTTGAAGCTTTTTATATGGTAAATCTTTTATCATTCTTGATAATAAATCTTTAAGAATTGCTTCTGATTGTAGAGCATCATTATCAAATAAATCTTGAATGTTACATTCAAAAACTTGTGATAATTTATTTAAAGTTTTGAGAGATGGAAAAGATAACCCCCTTTCAATCATTGATACTTGTCTTTGATTGAGTTCTAATTTCACACTCAATTCTTCTTGTGATAATTTGATTTTTTCTCTATAAAATTTTACTTTTTTTCCAAAAAATGATTTTACTTCATTGTCGTTCACGATATGCCTCTTTCTTAACAATTATAAAAATCAATTTTTAGAAATTAAACACTATTTAATATTGTATTTTACTTAAAATCATGATAAAACATGTTGCATAAATGATATTGAATGTCATTTTTTTGCTGGTTAGATGAATTTTAATAGGTATGTATGAATAGAAGTGTGCTTAATGATTTAACTTTTTTTACTAATGAAGATGGTCAAAAATTAGAAGATAGATTTAAAAGAACATTAAAAGATGTTCGTTATTTTGATATTTTAGTTGGTTATTTTAGGACAAGTGGGTTTTATCGTTTATATCAAGATTTTGAAAATATAGAAAAAATAAGAATATTAGTTGGATTAAATGCTGACAAAAAAACAGTTGATATTATACATAGAGTAAAACAAGAACAATTAAACTTTGAATCTCATACTAAAACTAAAGAAAAGATAAAAATATCATTAATTCAAGAATTACAAGAAGCAGAAGATGATTATGAAGTAGAATTTGGTATTTTAAAATTTATTGAATTTATCAAATCTGGCAAATTAGAAATCAAAGCCTATCCAAGTTATAACATTCACGCAAAAGTTTATATTAGCAGATTTCAACCAGAAGATAGGGATTTTGGACGAGTAATTACAGGTTCAAGTAACTTTTCTGAATCGGGTTTAAGTTCTCAGTATGAATTTAATGTTGAATTGAAAAACCAATCAGATGTTCAGTATGCGTTAAATAAATTTGAGGAATTATGGAAAGATGCAGTTGATTTATCTGAAATTTATATTGATACAGTTCAAAACAATACCTGGTTAAATGATACGATTACACCTTATGAACTTTATTTAAAGTTTTTATATGAATATTTTAAGGAGAATTTGGCTAAAAAAGATTCGTTGGATATTCAATTACCTAAAGATTTTATGAAGCTTGAATATCAACACGAAGCAGTTAGAACATTATCTGAGATTGTAGAGGCTTATAATGGTGCATTTATAGCTGACGTAGTGGGACTTGGAAAAACTTATATAACTGCAATGTATATGCAAAATTTACCTGGTAAGAAATTAATTATTTGTCCACCACCTATTATTGAATCTTGGCAAGATGCAATTAATGATTTTGGGGTAAGAAGTGCAACAGTTGTATCTTTAGGTAAATTAGAACAAATAAAGAAAAAGGGATACGAAGATTATAAATATGTCTTTGTAGATGAAGCCCATAGATTTCGTAATGAAAACACAACACAATATCAAATGTTGCATGAAATTTGTTATGGGAAAAAAGTTATCTTAATAACTGCTACACCATTGAACAATTCGATTTATGACTTTTATCCTTTATTAAGATTGTTTCAACCTGCTAAAGATAGCACTATTCCAGGCATGAAAAATTTAGAAGCATTTTTTGTAAATGCCAGAAATCAATTAAAGTTACTAGATAAAGGTACTCCAGAATATTTTGAAGCTGTTAAAAATATTTCTAAAATTGTAAGGAATAAAATTTTAAAGTATGTAATGATTCGTAGAACTAGAAACGATGTTAAAGAGTACTTTAAAAAAGACATAGAAAAACAAGGTTTAAAATTTCCAGAAGTTGATACTCCGCATAGAATATTGTATCAATTTGATAAAGAAACTGATGAAATTTTTAATCAGACGATTAGAAAAATTCGAGATTTTACATTTTCAAGATACCAACCTGGAAACAATTTACAAGAAAAATATAAACTAACAGACTTTGCACGAACCCAAGAAAGAAACCTTGTTGGATTTATGAAAACAATGCTTGTAAAAAGACTAGAAAGTAGTCGTTATGCTTTTTTACAAACAGTTGAACGCTTTATAAAATCTTATGAATCATTTACCAAAATGTATGAAAAAGGAACAGTTTACATAAGTAATAAAATCAATATCTATGATTTTTTAGATAATGATGATGAACAAGGACTGTTAGTTGAACTAGAAAAAGATATTAAGTCTAAAATATATGCAAAAGAACAATTTGAATCCGGTTATATTGATAAACTTCTTTTTGATTTGGATATTTTGAGATGGATAAAAAATGCTTGGTCAAATATTTCAGAAGATACTAAAAAATTAGAGTTTATTAAATCATTAAAGACTGATAAAAACTTGATAAATCAAAAGATTCTAATTTTCACAGAATCAATGGAAACAGGGTTAGATTTATACAACGCATTAGAAACAGAATACTCTAATAAAGTTTTATTCTATTCAAGTGGGGTTTGCCGATATAAAGGTGAATCATTATCATCAAACACAACAAAAGAAATTATCCATTCAAATTATGACCCTAAACATCCTCAAAAAGCAGATGATGTAAAAATCTTAATTACGACTGATGTGCTTGCTGAGGGTATCAATTTACATAGGTCTAATATTATTATAAATTATGATTTACCTTGGAATCCTACAAGGGTTTTACAACGTGTTGGACGTGTAAATCGTGTAGGAACAAAGTTTAATAAAATTTTAATTTATAATTTCTTCCCGACTGCAACAGCAGATTCAGAGTTAAACTTAGAAAATAATATAAAAGCCAAAATACAAGCATTTCACGATACTTTAGGTGAAGATGCGAAATATTTAACAGATGAAGAAGAAACAACAAACCACAAATTATTTGGTGAAAAATTCTTTGACAAAATCAATAATAAAGATACATATAATGAAAATGATGTTTCTGAAAATACAGAATTAAAATATATTAGTATTTTAGAAAACATTAGAGAAAATGATAACGAATTATTTAACAAAATAAAATATCTCCCTAAAAAAGCAAGAACAGCAAGAACATATAAATTAGATAAAAATGCATTAATTACATTTTTTAGAAAAGGTGCTTTAAAGAAGTTTATTATTTCTAATGGCAATAAATTTGAAGATATTGGTTTTGATGATGCTGTTAAATTTTTTGAATGTAAACCAGATTGTCCTAAATCTCATATTACAAAAGAATACTATGACTTATTGTCCTTTAACAAACTTCAATTCGCAAATTTAAACGCAGATGAAGAAGAAATTGTTGTTAAAAAATCTGGTGCAACAAACCATAAAGAAGTTAAATTAAGAATAGAATTTGCAATAAAAGAGGGTAAATTAACCGATACTCAAGAAGAATACCTTGCTAAAGTTCTAAAACTCTATGATGACGGTTCTGTTCTTGCTGAAACAAGTAAAAAAATTAAAGACGAAATAAGTAAAACATTAGATAGTCAAGATGTGTATAACAGCGTTAAAACCAATATACCTGAAACTTACCTGACTAATAAACAAGAAAAACGAAAAAAAGATGATGAAATAAGTGAAATCATCTTGTCTGAAATGCTTATGAAAGAGGTGTAAAGTGGATAAGCTTCAAGCAAAGGAACTAATAAAAAAGACTTTTAACACAAAATTTGATAAAGAACTTTTTAGAAGATTTATAATAAATTTACTTGATGATATTAACGAAAATAAGGCTTTTTTAGTAGGTAATGCACAAGTAAAGGAAGCTTTTCAAAAATACATTCTTTCTTATCAACGAGTTGGACAATATACAGATAAATTTTCAAATATAATAGATGTTTTGGTTGTTCATCTAAATGATAATTGTTCCTTAGACAGAAATAGAACAATGCTTAGAAACTTTGTTGCTGACTATATGAAGACACGACAAAAAGAAAATACTGTAGTTGCATTTTATAACGATAAAAGCACTGATTGGAGATTTTCTTTTGTAAAACTTGAAATGTCCTTAAAACAAGATGAAAAAGGTACAGTTAAAGTTGTTAATGAATTTACTTCTGCTAAAAGATATTCTTTCTTAGTTGGAGAACTTGAACCAAATCATACAGCACAATCAAGACTAATTTCTTTATTAGAAAAAGATTATCCGACATTAAATGAAATTGAAGAAGCATTTAATGTTGAAAAAGTATCAAAAGAATTCTTTGCTAATTATAAAGAACTATTTTTACAATTAGTTGATGATTTAAAAGAAATTAGAAAAAATGATAACAGAATTAATTTTGAATTTACAACAAAATCAATAAAAGAAGCTGATTTTTGTAAAAAACTGTTAGGTCAATTAGTGTTCTTATACTTTATACAGAAGAAAGGTTGGTTAGGTGTTCCAGTAGATAAAAAATGGGGTGATGGTGATAAGCAATTTTTACGTCATACTTTTGAAAAAGCAGTTAATGAGGGTAAAAATTTCTTTAATGATTACTTAGAGCATTTATTCTATGATGCACTTGCAAATGGAGAAAGAGATAATAACTACTTTGGTCTATTAAACTGTAAAATACCATTTTTAAATGGTGGTTTGTTTGAAACAATTGGTGGATATAGTTGGACTGAAACAGATATTATTTTAGATAACTCAATTTTTTCAAACAAAAATAAAACTAAAAATGGAGATATTGGAACAGGTATTTTAGACGTTTTTGATAGATATAATTTCACAGTTAAAGAAGATGAACCATTAGAAAAAGAAGTTGCTGTTGACCCAGAAATGCTTGGTAAAGTATTTGAAGAACTTCTAGAAGTTGAAGACAGAAAATCAAAAGGTGCATTCTATACCCCTCGTGAAATTGTACATTACATGTGCCAAGAAAGTTTAATTAATTACCTTGCAACTGAATTAAATGCGGTTGAAGAAGAAACTTTCGATACAAAAGATGCAGAACAAATGAATTTAATTGAACCAACGACAAAACAATTAGATTTTTCAAATATTCTTACAAAACAAGCAATATCAGATTTTATTCATCATTCAGATAAACTTTCACAAGCTGAATTTGTTGCAAGTAACAAAGATAATGAACATTCTAAATATCAACACAAAATCCATAAATCAATTATAGAAAATGCTAAAAAAATTGATGATGCATTAGAAAATATCAAAATATGCGACCCTGCAATTGGGTCGGGTGCGTTTCCCGTTGGTATGCTTAATGAAATTGTTCGAGCAAGAATTGCACTTGTTGAATCTGGATTTTTAAGAGAAACTAAAAAACGTTCAATTTATGAATATAAAAGACAAGCAATCCAAAATTCTATTTATGGTGTAGATATAGAAGCAGGTGCAGTAGAAATAGCCAAATTAAGACTTTGGTTATCACTTGTTGTGGACGAAGAAGACATTGAAAATATAAAAGCACTACCAAACCTAGATTATAAAATAGTTTGTGGAAATTCTTTATTAGATTTAAATAATGTAATTATTCCTAATCATTTACAAGATAGATTTACAGAATTAACAAAGTTATTGTTTGATGAAGTATCTAAGGTAAAGAAAAAAGCTTATCAAAATGAATTAGAATTAATTAAATCTGAAATTTTTAAAATTGCAAAACTATTAAAATGTGAAGCAACATTCGATTTTAGAATGTATTTTCACGAAGTTTTTAACAAAGGTGGCTTTGATGTTATTATAGCGAACCCACCGTATGTTGGTGAAAAAGGACATAAAGAACTTTTTGAACCCATTAAAAAATGTTCATTAAAAGAATTTTATTTAGGTAAAATGGATTTGTTTTATTTCTTTTTCCATTTAGCATTAAATCTTTTATCAAATGGTGGACAATGTGCATTTATTACAACGAATTATTACATAACAGCACTTGGTGCAAGATTATTGCGTAAAGATTTTAAAGAAAGAGCTGTTTTAAAAGAATTAATTAATTTCAATGAGTTAAAAATATTTGAATCTGCATTAGGACAGCATAATTTAATTACTATTTTAGAAAAAGGTTATAATGAAAAAATTAATTGCAAGTTAGTTAATGTGAATAAAAAAGGATTTTTGGATAATTCTTTTAATTCTATAATTGATGGTTCTGATAATGATATTACATATAATTATTTACAACAGTCAGAAATATACGAAAGCGAAGAAAATTATATAAGACTGTCTAAAGAGGATAGCAATAGCGAACTTAGTATTATTCTTGATAAAATAAAACGAAATAACAATATTTTAGGAACTATATGTAAAATAAATCAAGGTGTAGTAAGTGGATGTGATTATGTAAATAAAGAATCGCTAAAAAAAATATCTTCTTCTAACATTATTTTAAATGATGGTATCTTTGTTTTAAATCTTGAAAATTTAAGAGACAAAAACAAATATATAAAAATATCTAATAATGATAAAGAATTATTAAAGCCATTTTTTAAAAATTCTGATATCCAAAAATATTATTCATCACTGACCCCTCAAAAGTATTTGATTTATACAGATAGAGAAACTAAAAATATTGATTCTTATAAGGAAATAAAAGAACATCTTGAACAATTTAAAAATATATTAATTGATAGACGTGAAGTTAAAAATGGAGTGATAAAATTTTTTCAACTACAATGGTCTAGAAAAAAAGAAATTTTTTGTGGACCGAAGATTGTTGTACCATATCGTTCATTAACAAATACTTTTGGTTATAACGAAATTGAATGGTTTTGTCGTTCTGACTCTTATGTTATTTCACAACCATTGCAGGGGTATAAACTAAAATTTTTATTATCAATATTAAATTCAAGTCTATACTATGTTTGGCTATATTATAAAGGAAAAAGAAAAGGCAATATTTTAGAACTATTCCAAGTGCCTTTATCTGAAATTCCAATCAAAAAAGCTGATGAAAATACGCAAAACAAATTTATATCTATTGTAGACAAAATTTTAGCTATTACACAAACAGAAGATTATCTTCAAAATGATGAAAAACAAAACGCAGTCAAAGAGTACGAAAAACAAATAGACATTATGGTCTATAAGCTCTATGAACTAACCTACGAAGAAGTCCTAACAATAGATAAAGACTTCTCACTAACAGAACAACAATATAACGATTATCAATTATAGAAAGAGGTAAAAATGGATAATATAATTGATGAATTAAACAAATTAGATGCGGAATCTTTTTTTAAAGAAATTCAAAAAGAAAAAATTCCTTCTTTAGCAATTGCATATTTTGCAGCACAAGAGCAAGGGCAAGGAAATGTTATAAAAAGATGGTATGCGAAAGCAGAATTACAACAAAGGGAAAGGAAAAACTTTGAAAAACAATTAAATATTGCTAAATGGTCTGCAATATTTAGTGCGATTAGTTCTATTTGTGCATTAATTACTGTTATATTAAATATTTTTATAAAATAAAAAGAGGTAAATTTGAAAGATTTTGGTGAAATGATAAAAAATATAAGTAAGTTGGAAGCCAAAAAGGAAATTCAACCAATACTTCAAACAAAAGAGTTACAAATTCATACTGAAATACTAGAAGAATCGCTATCTCTAACAAAAGATAATATAGAAATAACAAAGCAAATTATAGAATCAACTAAAAATATAGCCGAATATACAAAACAAAATCAAGAATCAAGTAATAGACAATTTAAATCAACTCTTATAATATCTATTTTAGCATTAATTATAGCTATACTTTCTTTTGTTTCAAATTGTATATCTTCTTTAAAATTAGAAAAATACATCAAACAACAAATAAATAATCAAAAACTTATAATTGAAAAAAATTTAAAACAAAAATAAATTTATAATTAATGTATGTAAATGAACTTTTAAAAACTTTTTTCGTTATCTAATTAGAGGTGAAGTTATGAAAAAAATCTTATTATCATTTTTAATAATTACATTTAGCTTATTAGCTTGCCAAGTATCAGAAGCAAAAACAACATCATACGATAAATACGGTAGAAAAACAGGTTCTTATAAAACTTCTGGCAATACTACAACCTCATACGACAAATATGGTTCTAAAACAGGTTCATACAAGAAAACATCAACAGGCTACAATGCTTACGACAAATACGGTTCAAAAACAGGAAGCTACAAACAAACCTCAAACGGCTACAATTCATATGATAAAAACGGACACAAAACAGGTAGTTATAAAACAAACTCAAATGGCACAACTACAAGTTATGATAAATATGGTCGTAAAACTGGAACATACAAAACTTCCCCCAACGGAACAACCACCCACTACGACAAATACGGTAAAAAAGTCGGGAGTTATAGATAATATAAGTTATATAAATTAATTTGATTTTAAATAAAATTAATTTTCACAGCAGGCATAACAGGTAGTTCGGTTGTCTTTTTAAATTCAAAACCATTTTCATACTCATTATCTATTTTTATACAACAGTCTTTCAAATCTTTTAAATGGGTAAATAAATTTTCCAAAAGATTAATTTTTATAAATTTATTGTCCTCATTTGTTTCATTTAGAATATCCAATTGAGAAATCAAAAAATTTTTAATTTTTTCTACTTTTTTAATATCATCAGCTAAATATGTCTTTTCCCAGTTTGCATATCTTACACTTAATTTTTCTTTTAATTTTTCTAATATACCCTCAATTAGTTTAAAACCTAAATCATCATTTTGAGAATAAAATTGTCCACTATGTATCTTACTTTGTGCATATAAAAATTCTTGAAAACATTTATACAATTTATCATTTTTAAATTTATTTATATGTTCAATTTTTTCTTGTACTAATTTTTCATAAATAATTTTAAGTTGTTCTTTGATAAATTTTTCTTGTATTAAAATACTTTCATTTATATCAAATTCAACAAATAAGTTTTTTTCTGATTCCTCATATTTAATTTTATTCAAAGACAAGTCTGGTCTAGATAAATAAGTAGAATAAGATGTTTTATTTTTATCTCTATTTGTAGGATGTCCAGCAATGTCATTTCTAATTTCCCTTATTTTAAATATTTCAGGATAAGAATTTTTATAATTTATATTAGAAAAATCTAACGAATTTAATAAATCATTTAAGGCATTTTGTTGCATAAATAATGATTCAAGAATTCCATAAATCATAAGATATTTAGCACCTAATGAAAGAGTTTCATCTTTACATGTTTTATAAAAAGAAAATGTTTCAGCTATATCTTGAAGTAAATATATTGCAGAATAACATTTGTTATATTTAGTATTATTTTCGCACAATAAATTTTGTTTATATGTTCGACACAATTCTTCATTTATTTTATCTAATAATTCTAGTATTTCTTCTTTCAAACTATTTAAATCTCTTAAATCATTCTTGTACACTTATAAATTGTTCATTGTAAAGCGCTTCTATTACCCCTCTAGCTAAATCTTTAGAGAATAAATTTAACATATATAACCTGCTATTTGGTTCTAATTTTTGTAATAAATCAGCCTCTAACATTTTGGAAATTAAAGTTGTTATTTGGCGTTTTGTTTTATCTTTTAACAACATTTGTATATCTTTTGATTTTACAAACCCTGATGGCGCATTCAAAACTAGTTCTAATACTAATTTGTATTCATTACTTATAAAATGCAAATCAAAAGCTTTGTTTATTGCAGCTTGTACAATTTTTTCATTAAAAAACTTTTTATCCATTAATTTAGATACTTTAGACATTTCATTATTTAAACCTGTTAAAACATATTCACACCACTTTAATTGACTTTCAGCTGTGTTATCATCTGCAATCTGTAACATATCAAAATATTTATTTCTATCTATACAGAATACAGCAGTAGAATTAAGCAAAAACGCCATATCAAAACCATATTGCCTCAACATAGAATAAGTTAAAATTCTAGACATCCTTCCATTTCCATTATCAAATGGATGAATCCAAGTAAAACAATGATGAGCAATAGCAACTTTTAATAATTGCATTTGTAATTTATCTTCTTTATTTATCCAATTTATTAATTGTTCCATATAGTCATTAACCAAAAACATATCAGGGGGAGTATGCTTTGCATTTTTTATTGACACATTACAACTACGAAACTTACCACTTTCTTTACTTCCTTCTGTTTTCAAATCTTTAGTAATTAAATAATGTAATTCCTTTAGAAAATATGCAGATAACTTAAATGATGAATCTTTATAACATTCATTTACATAATCAATAGCCTTTTCAATATTTTCAATTTCTTTAATATCTTCTGTTTCTTTTCTATCATTAAATTTTGCAGACACATAATCTGATAAAGTTGTTCTGTTTCCTTCAATTCTAGCAGATTGCAAACTTTCTATCATATGAAAAATATTTTTAACCTGAGTAAACAACATAGGATTGATATTTATTGCCAAATTTTGATTTCTTAAAACCTCTAATTGAATTATTAATTGCAATAAATTACTATCAAAAGCTACATTTGGAATTGTTAATTGAAATTCATTTTTCATATATATTTCTACCTTTATACATAATGAAAACTCTTATATAGAATATCACAATATTTGCATATTATCAATAAATTATTTACATCAATTAATTTAATTATTTACATAACTTTAATGCAAATACATACTATTGTGGGCTTTTAAAAAACAAGACAAAAAAATAATTACATAATGGAATACAATTAATTACATAAAGGAATATAATTAATTACATAATGGAATATTTTAATATTTTTAACATACACAACCTACATACCTACAAAAATAAAAAACATCAAATTAAATTAAGTAGGGGGATAAAGTTTTATATTATTTTTCATAAATATTTCATAAAATTTTGTGACATTTTGTGACAAGAAGTTATAAAAAATCATCTAAATTTATCTAAATAAACATTTAAATTGAATTAATTAAAACCCAATAATATCAAGCATTTATAGATATTTATCTAATTACATCTAAAACTATCTAAAATACCTTAAGCGAATTCGTAATGAGCAGGTCGCAGGTTCGAATCCCGTCATCGGCTTTTTATTTTTATTAATTGATAATAAAAACGGGATGAGAACCACAAAGCGAAGCTTTGTCTTGGTTCGAGCGAATTTGCGGACGGACGCAGTCCGGATAGCGAACAGATTGAGCCGACATAGTGCGAAGCACTAAAGGTGAAACTCTGTGAGCGTAAAGCAAATTCAAGACAATCCCGTCATCGGCTGATTGACATCAATATTAAAAGCTAAAAGCATTATAAATTAAAACAAAATTTGAAAAAAATTCAGCCATATACAAATTATGCCCGATTTTCACAATATTTTTTTGACAAATATTCTCCGTGTGTCCGGACTCCGTGCATCATATCTTCTCTAATCGAATTGTATTCTTCCTGTTTTTCCGGAGTTATATTAGTGCTGCTTAAAATTCTGTCCGCATAGGATACACAAGTCTTATAATATGAAAACCAATACTCAATTTTATCAAATTCACTTTCAAATTCGACTTTTTTACCCCATTCTTTGCCGGCATAAGCCTTAAATTCTTTTTCTAAAGGATTATAATCCGAATCACTACCTATATTTTGTGAATTTTGTATTGCTAATATTTCATTTTTAATTATAGTCTTTTTATTAGACCAATAATTTTTTGCCTCAGGCGTAATATCTTTACAATTTAGCATTCTATCTATATAAGACAAAACCTGAGTTTTTTCTTCTACCGTACTGGTTCTATCCGGCATATTTGCTGCACACTCATTATAAACATCAGCAAATTTTTCCCCTTTTGCAACGTCTTTTTTTACTAACGGCATATTATAACTGGCTAGGGCTTGCGTTCCCTGCATATTACAATTTTCAACATCATTTTGCTGCGGACAATTTTTCTCTTCAATATTGTTTTTTATTTCAGCTCTTAATTGTACATTGGGTACAAAATTTACATTATTAATCATAGTCATCCTCTATCCTATATAATAATTAAAAATTTAAAGACAAAAAAATTGCTAAATTTTAACATAAAAGAATAAATTATTAATTTTTGTAAACACCTCAAATCCAATATCATTGCTTATTTTAAAGACATCCACCAAAAAATAGGCAATTTTTTTATGAAAAAAGTTTT
>JAFQTK010000006.1 GCA_017409065.1 bacterium | reverse complement strand
TATTTATTATATTTTTCAATTTTTTCAACAGCATGACTTTTTTTAATAGTACTATTATCCGTAATTATAGGATAAATACCCTTTACCCCCAATTCACAAGCCTTTTTTATCACATCTGTTTGAGCTTCTTTTTTCAAAACCGATTGAGCCAGATAAATATTTATCGGCAAAACTCGCTCAGACGGATACGACTTTTCTATACAAGATATTATTGTATTTGGAGTAATTTCTTTTATAACGGTTTCGTATTGAATTTGCTCATCATCTACAATCAAAAGTTTTTCACCAACTTTCATATGCAAAGAACGTGCAATATGATTATAATTTTCTTTATCCGAAATCTTTATAAATTCACCTTGTATTGCAATTTTTTCTACAAAAAAATGTGGCATATAAACAACTTTCTACATCAAACGGATGAAATATTATACTTTAGTATAATACAGCCAAAATTCAAATATGGCAAGTATTTTCACTGTATTTTTTATAAAAAGTTGTATAAATATTGAACTAAAGTATTAGATGAATATGCCGATAGAATAATTGTAATTAAAATTACACAGGAGAGAGAAGAAAATGTCAGTAGTAGTTAACACAAATATTCAATCATTGATTGGACAAAATAGTTTAAATAGAAACACTACGGCTTTGGGTCGAACATTAGAACAATTATCATCAGGTTTAAAAATCAATAGTGCAAAAGATGATGCTGCGGGTTTAGGTGTTGCAGAGTTAATGACTGCACAAATCAAAGGTAACGCACAAGCGTTAAGTAACATCCAAGACGGAATGAACCTAATCCAAACAGCAGAAGGCGGTTTAAGCATTATCCTTGAAAACGTACAAAGAATCCGTGAACTTTCAATTCAAGCTGCCAACGAAGTTTATGACGAAAACTCAAGACAAGCAATTTTAAACGAAATTGGTCAACGTCTTAAAACTATCAACCAAATTTCAGCAACAACAAACTTTAATGGAAAAAGTCTTATTGACGGAAGTATTAATACATTGTTTATTCAAGTAGGTCCAAACGGTGATTTACCTAATGCAGATCCTCTTTTAAATTCACTTGATATTGCTCCATCTTTAACAGATGCAAGAACTGACAAATTAGGTATTGATTTAAAAATTACAGCACTAGGAAAAGCAGGCGGAAACGCTATTGATGCAAACAACTGGTCAACACAAGATGTTAGAAATTACATAAATAAATTAGATGATGCTATTACTAAAATCACAAATGACATGTCTGTTATGGGTGCTTATATGAACGCTATGGAATCATCTTCAGACAATTTAACAACAATGAATTTGAGTTTGGAATCTGCTCGTTCAGAAATCAGAGATGTTGACATTGCACAAGCTAGCTCTGATATGATTCGTTATCAAATTTTGCAACAAACATCAACAAGCGTACTAGCTCAAGCAAACCAAATGCCAACTATCGCATTAAGCTTGCTTTCAGCTTAATTAAAACAACTTTGACTATCTCTCTCTTAATTGGCAAGGGATGACCTTGCCTTTATTTTTAAAATAACTACAAATTTTTTATAATAGGTTTACAATATTAATATGAAACGATTTCTAATAACACTAATAATCGCACTAACGACATCAACACAAGTTCTTGCCGATGATTCGACAAATTTTGATGTTATTGAATTTCAAAGAGATGAAGAAAAAACATCCCTAATAAATCCAACAGGTGAAATATTCCAAATTAGAGTCGAAAAAAATGCTCCAAGTTATAGCAAAGAAGCAATAAGAGGTTTAGACGACTTAGGCAGAATAAATATTTACGACCAAAAATCTTATAGAAAATATGATAGAGGCGTAACGGATAAAACGATTGCTTTAGATGAAAATACCAACGTTATATTAGGCAGCCATAATTTGTATTCAGCAATTGGTCCAAGTATAAACTTTATTCGCAGAGAATCATCTTATGGAGATTATGGATATACATTTATAACCAAAAGTAAATATGTGAATCTGGCAGCAGCAGCTTACAACTCTTCAATTGCAGTAGGTAATTCCGGTGGAGTTGTTGTGTCCAGTGCCCCTGTAAAACTGCCTGTCGGTGAGTTAATTGTCGGAAGTGCAGTTTATTCGACAAATCTTGGAGTAAAAGAAACGGCACATTATGGTTTCTTCAACCAATTCAGATACAAAAAGTTTAAATTCAATACACAACTTTCAAAGTATAAACCTAATAGTTCTTTAGATTTGGAAGCAAATACTGTATTTTTACAACCGGAAATTGATTTGACTGACAGTTTATCAGTATCCACCGGTATCCAAAACGATGTTACCAACAAAAACTCACGCAGCGATTTAACGCTTAAGTATCATCCTGTTAAATCTGACAGAAACTTAGAACTCGAAGTTACGTTAACAAATTTTGCAAAGCCCGGCAATTCAACAACACAACAAAGAATGTACCTAGGAACTAAATTTAAAATTTAGTACAATAAAAAGTATAATTGATAATGATTTTTTTTTATAATCAATGTAAAATAAATCTGTAAACAAATAGAGGAATTTAGGGTGAAAAAACGTTCACTAGCAATATTTTTGATGTCAATTCTATCCGTTATTTTGGCATTTTTGACCTTATGTGCAATAAATTACCCATTAGATAATCCTCTTTCTGCTCAAGACAGATTAACTAATACATCACATATTGCTCCAAAAAAATTATTTTTAAATTCTTGGAAAATTATCAAAAAACGTTATTACGATGCGACCTTAAATCATCAAGATTGGGACAGATGGAAAACTCGGTATATAGACAAAATTGAATCTGAAGAAGATGCACACCTTGCAATAAACACCATGCTGGCAAGTCTTGATGACCCATATTCCCGATTTTTAAATGCCTCAGAATATTCTGAACAAACTACAAATATTGATTCAAAAATTGTTGGAATTGGTGTCAACATAACGTCTATCTCCGGCAAAATCGTTATCGTTAATACCGTAGAGTCCACACCTGCATACAAAGCAGGAATAAAAGCAGGAGATATTTTATATAAAGTAGATGAAAACGACGTAAATGGCAAAAGCGTTTCTGAAATAGCACAATTAATTAGAGGAGAAGAAGGCACAACAGTTACCATTCAAATCATCAGAAACGGTAAAAAATTAACAAAAACTCTTACTCGAACCCAAATTACAATAAAGAGTGTAAACCATAAAATATTACCTGAAAACATTGGCTACATACAAATTACAAGTTTTTTAGGTACAAACGTTGCAGAAGACTTTTTGGCATCAATGGCAAGTTTAAACTCTACGAGAGGATTGATATTAGACCTCAGAGGAAATACAGGCGGGCTTTTACCAAACGCAGTATTAGTCGCTGATGTATTTCTAAACGGTGGAAATATCGTGTCTATTGTTGATAGAAACGGCATTAAAAGTGATATAAATGCACAAGGCAAAGCAACAGCAATGAATAAGCCGGTTATAGTTCTTGTAGACGGAGCTACTGCCAGTGCATCCGAAATCGTTAGTGGAGCATTAAAAGATTCAAATGTGGCTGTTCTTGTAGGAGAAAAAACATATGGAAAAGGCATGGTACAAAAAATTTATCCAATGCCAAATCAAACAGGCATGAACCTCACAATTGCGAAGTATTTAACTCCTAACGGTTCAGACATAAATAAAAAAGGAATTATGCCTGATTATATTATCAAATATACCGAACAAGATTATTTTTCCAAAAAAGATCCTCAACTTGAGAAAGCCAAAACTCTTATGAGAAAAATGTGTTCATTATAAAACAACTTTTACTTAGAAGCTTTTGCTTTCTTAATAGGAGCTTTTTCAGGCAATTTTTCAGGTCTAAGAAGAATAATTGAATTTAAATTTAGCTGAATAAAATTTTGTTTTTCACTTTTTCTTGATGCATTGTTTCTATGCACAATTTCACAATCTTTTATTGCAACAAATCTTTTATTCCCATTTAAAATATCAGAAAGAACACGGTTTTTCTTCCCGGTTTTAGGCATAAAAACATACCCTCTGATTTCATAATCCTGAGTAACTACCAAAACTCTTTCCGACCATACACCGGAAAAATATGTATCATTATTTGTTGATTCAGTCACAATTATCTCCTTCCTACGTAGGTTGCATCATACCGAATAACGGTAAATATAATGCCAAAGCAAAGAACATAACAATTCCGCCAAGAACAATGAGCATAATCGGCTCAATTGCTTTTGTCATCTTATCTACGAATTTGTCCAGCTCTTTATCTATAAATTTTACAGCTTGTTCAAGCATTATACCCAATTTACCTGATTGTTCACCTGTTTGAATCATAAACAAAAGCATTTTAGGCATAATACCTGTACTTCTAAGTGCCTGTGAAAGGTGCAAACCACCTTGAACCTTAGCCTTAGCACTTTCCATTCCTTTCTTTATAACACCATTTTCAACAGTCAAACTAGCTAAAGAAAGACAGTTTACAATAGGAACACCTGCCTCATAAGCCACTTGCAAAACGGCTAAAAAGTTTGATAAGCCACCATACTTCAATAAGTTTCCAATAAGTGGAATTTTCAAAGCAAAGGTATCAATTCTTTTTCTTGCAGGTTCCCACTTCATCAAATATATTGAACCTACAATCAAAGCAACTGCCAATATGATAACCGCATACCAATAGTCTTTCAAAAAGTCACCTGCAACAATACAAGCATTAGTAACCCACGGCAACTCTTTACCTTGTTCTTTAAAGTTTTCCGCAAATTTAGGGAATACAAAAACCAACATTACAATAATAACAATAATAGCCAAAACAACAACAAACGCAGGATAAGTTAACGCACCGATAACCTTACCTTTAATTGCTTCTTGCTTTCTGAGCAATTCGATAATACGACCCATCGTATTCTCCATTTCCCCAGAATCTTCACCGGCTTTTGTCAACCCGACAAAAATTTGACCGAAAATATTTGTATAACGCTTAACAGTATCGGCAAAAGTTGAACCCGCCAAAATATGTCTGCGAAGCTCTTTTGCCAACGCACGCAACTTGTCGGAACCGGATTCTTGTTCCATAAATAACAAACTTTCAACAACAGGAACACCTGCACCTGCAAGAGTTTGATAAGTTGAAGCGAAATCAATCTTATCTTTCAAAGAAAGCGGACGCAGTTTAACCGTTGGCAAAACCTCTTGCTTCTGCTCATTATTAATGGTATCTTCCCAAATATCTTTTACTATAAGATTAAGTTGTTTAATCTGGGCTCTGGCACTACGTTTATCATCAGCTTCTACCTTACCCCTGACTTCTTCTTTTCCGTTTCTTATCGCAATATATGAATATATAGTCATTTCTTACCTGCTATTCATTAACCATACCTAATACACGAACATATTCTTCAATAGTAGTTTCACCTCTTAGAATATGTCCCATACAACATGTTTGCAAGGTTTTCATTCCGATACCGATAGCAGCTTCTTCAATTTCGATATCATGAGCCCCTTGAGCAATTAGTTTCTTAATTTCTTTATTAATCGGAAGAATTTCATAAACACCAAGTCGACCTTTGTAACCTTCAAAGTTACATTCTTTACAGCCTTTTGGTCTATAAAGTGTTCTTTGCATAAACTCATCATAATCCTCAGGATTAAGAATAACTTTTTTAGTTTCTTCCAAACTTGCATTATAAGCTTCTTTACAGTGAGGACACAAATGTCTGACAAGTCTTTGTGCAATTACACCCGTAAGCGTTGAAGAAACAAGATAATCTTTCGCACCCATTTCAATCAAACGAGTAACAGTTGTAGCAGCTGAGTTTGTGTGAATTGTACTAAGCACAAGGTGACCTGTCAAAGCTGCCGAAATAGCAACTTCCAAAGTTTCAAGGTCACGAATCTCACCGACCAAGATAATATCAGGGTCTTGACGCAAAATAGCACGCATACAACTTGCAAAAGTAATACCTGCCTTTGCGTTAATTTGTGATTGATTGATACCATCAATTTTGATTTCGACAGGGTCCTCGATTGTAGTAATATTTACACTCGGGTCGTTTACACTTTTCAAAATCGAATAAAGAGTTGTTGTTTTACCTGAACCTGTCGGACCTGATGCCAAAATAATTCCGTTAGGTGCAGTTGTCATTTTCTTAATTATTTCATGTTCTTCTTCCGTCGCACCTTGCAACTTAATAACCCTATCCGCAGCACTCAAAGTTTGAGCAGGTGCCAATACACGGATAACCATTTTTTCTTTATTCCCTACCGGCAAAGTGTTAATACGAAAATCGTATGAAATAGTTTTGTAACCGATAGTAAATGTACCGTCCTGAGGTCTTCTTGATTCTGCAATATCCATTCTGGAAAGAACTTTGAAACGAGTAAGCACCGCAGCACTAATCTTTTCAGGTATAGCAAGTACTTGTTTCAAAACGCCGTCAATTCTGTATCTAACAACATATCCGTCCAGACGTGGCTCAATGTGAATATCACTCGCCTTTTTATCGATAGCATCTGTTACGATTTTGTTTGCAAATTTAGCAACATTTCCTGTTTTTTCTTGAAGTTCTCTTTCTACCTGTTTATTTAAGTCGTCGCCTATATCAAATTCAAGAGCATCTTGTTCGATCCCCTTTATCAATTCCTTATTATCTCTATAAGCCTGCCCATAATGTTCCTCAATATAAGTCATAAACTCAATATGAGTCAGGATTTTTGCTTGAACTCTCAAGCCGCCTGTTCTATAAACAATAGCATTTAAAGTCTTTTTATCATTAGGATTTACCATCCCAACAGTTATACACTTCCCGTCAGAAGCAAGCGGAATAACTTTATTAGCCTTAATAAAATCAACAGGTAAAAGTTCCAAAACACTGGGTTGAACCTGTAATTCACTAGAATCGACAGCTTCTTTATCTAATTGTTCCTGTAAAGCATGTTTTAATGCATCAGTAGAGATATAACCTTTCTCAACCAAAGCTGAACCCAAAGGAACCCCGTTAGCCTTGCTATATGCCAAAGCTTCAACCAACTGTGATTCATTTATGTACCCGCCATCCTTAAGAATATCTCCGATTCTTTTTCTTGGTTTTGGTTCTCCGTTTTGAGAAAAATTAGCCTGAGGTGCGGTTTGAGGAGCAGTCTGAGTTGTTTCAGCGGGTTTAGCAGACTCAGTAGCATTAACCTCTTTCAAATAATAATCAAACAACTGTTGATATGCCTCAGGGGAAAGTGATATAAATTTCAACTTCAAATTTGTAGACGATGAAATTTTTGATTCAATTTCCGCTTTTTTTGAATCAGTCGTAATTGCAACAAAAAATATTCCTTTTTGTTCACAAATCGGAATAAATTTCAGCTGATTAACAATATCTACGCTGAATCGAGCAGCGTAGACTTTGTTTATCATAGGTTTAATTTTATCAACTGTAGCTTGTGTCATTTTATTTATTAAAGGGCTTCAATGTTAGTATCTTGAGTTAAATCTTCAACATCTTTGATGATATGTGGTGTTAGCATAATTACAAGTTCAGATTTTTCCTTGGTGCTTCCTGTACTTCTGAAAAGCCAACCAATCCCAGGAATATCACCTAAAACAGGAGGTTTAACAATAGTTTTTGTTTCTGTTTCCTGAACTAATCCACCAAGAATAAGAGTTTCGCCGTCTTTAACTCTGATATTTTTAAGGTCCAAATTTCTTCTTTGCAACAAAGTCGCAGCAGTATCACCAAATTCATTCTGAACAGTGTCTTTAATAGTTGCATATTCAGGTTTAATATTCAAAGATACATAACCATCAGGACTGATGAATGGAATGAGGGTAATTTTCATACCATTATCATTAGAAATATTGTATGTTCTTTGAACTTGAGGTGTCATCGACCCATTATCTAAGTATTGAGTACTAACAGATGATACATAGTCGGAAGTCAAATTAATTTCAGACTCTTGTCCACTTGTAATCATAACTTTTGGGGTTGATAATACTCTACCGTTGCCGTTACGAATAACCCAATTGATATTTGCAGCTATAAGCGGTGGATGATTCCAACGAGTTATCATTTTTATTGGTGTAGGTTTTTCGCTAGTATCTTTGAAATCATAAAATTTAGCTTCATGGTTTGGAAAATCTCTTAATCCAGTAACTACGAAGGGACGCAACTCATCAGTTGTCCCGACCCCAGTACTTCCGCCAAGTGTACCTGTAAAGAATCTAGAATATATCGTCCAAGTATTATTAATTGTTCTTGAACCTGATTCGTTAAGTTCAACAATAGACATTTCTAACATTGCTTGTGGTTGTTTTTTGTCAGCATCAGCAATTAATCTTTTCATTTCTTCAGCTTGCTTTACCGTACCGCCATAAAGCTTAACAACACCTTGAGTCGGGAAGTAAGCGACCTTCAAGCCTTGACCTTCTAATGATTCCAATTCACCTTGGCTTTCTGCATCACCATCAACGGTACAAGCAATTACGCCACCACCAACAATGATTTCGCTATCACTATTTTCATCAAGCTCATCGCCTTCTGTACCTTTTTCTTTCAACCAAGTATCACAAATCAATGTTGCCATTTCTTTTGGAGTTGTGTGGTTAACTTTGTATGATGTTACACGAAGCGGTTTGTCAATTTCTGAAACAACCTTTTTAGCCACTTCCAAGTCATTTTTTGAACCAAAAATAAGCACTTCATTTTCTCTTGGGTTAGCAACCGCAACTTCAGTATTTGAAAGTCCCGGACGAGATTTTGTAAATATGTTTTTGTTCAAAAATGTCGCAACAAGATTAGCATCTAAATAATTTACTTCAATAGGTGACATTGCTTCTCTTGTAAAGTTCAATTTCTCAGCAGCAGAAGCACTGGCAACCATCAAAGTATCATCTTCGATTGAATAAGTAAGCTCTGCCATCTGCATAACCATATTGAAGGCATTATTAAGAGTTACATTTACAAGGTCAAGAGTTATTTTTCCGGAAACTGATTCATGGAAAACAACGTTCAACCCTGCTTTATCAGCAAACATCCTCAAAACTTGTTTAACATCAGAATCACGCAAACTTACAGCAACTTTTTGATCACCTTTAGCCAACGAAACTTCGCCTTTCAAAGTAACATTTCTTGACGGCTCAGCTTCTACCGTTATCGGTTCTTCATAAGTATAGCCTGCTGAATTTTCTTCAACCCCACTATAATAAGAATTAGCTGATGCCAACGGAACAGCATTCCCTGACAAGAATGCAACTAAACAAGTGCTTAGTGCTATCCTCTTTCCAATACTTTTTGTTGTTTGTAAGTTTACCATCTTTTATAACTCCAGATTATAATTTTTGCTTAGTTAATTTCTATCATTTTTGTACCTTCATCCGCACTAGCACCTGCGAATTTGCTTTGAAGGTTGTAAACATTGTTAAAATGCACATCATTTTGTGTAGTCAATACTTCACCAACTGTTGCACGATAAATATTTGTACCGTTTTGAACAATTACACGATTTTTTGTTATATCCAAAACTTTATAACCGTTTATTCTATCACCTTTTCTAACCAAATGATCCTGTCCTTCAACATTGATAATAGCTGATGGAGAAAAAGCCTCATACATTATGCCCGAAATTGTAGTTTGCATAAGGTTTTCGGCAGTTGGATTTTCAATCAACTCAGTAGGTGGTGCAGGATAAGATGCCTTTGGCAATTGAGGCAACGACGAACTCCCCAAAGTACTATAATGGCTAACAGAAACAGAAGGCACAAATGGATGAGCTCTACCAACGTTTTGTTTCAAATTAACGGTAACAAGAGCGTCACCTTTGTTAGCTTCTTTTGTTGCCGCAGCTTTTGCTGGCGTTTTTGCGTTAGTCGAAGGCTTTTTAGCCGCAGGTGCAGTCGCAGCAGCAGGCTTTGCCTGTGTAGTCGCTGTTTTTTGTTGTGAACTCGCAGGTCGTGACTGTTGAGGAATCGCAGCACCACCGGATGCTGCCTTGTAGAAGTCATCACCCATTTGTTGCTGATTAGACTTTACCGTATTAGACTGACTTATGCTAGACGGAAGCTGCGGTGCCGGCTGAGCAATAGCATTCAATTCTGTCATTTTTGTTATTATTTGTAACAACATTACCAATACAATAAGGACACCGACAGAACCGCCTAATATCACTCTGCTCTTATCTTTTTCCTGTGTTATCCCTTGTTTATTTTCGTTCTTGTTTTCCATTACTTCACAATCATTCTACTCTAACGATTTCATTCTACCCTGATTTGGTTTATTGATTATCATATATTAGGAGTATTTTATTCCTTATTTTACTATTATTATAAAAATATAGCAAATTTATTATAAAACTGATACAATAATCCTATGAGTGATATACAAATAATCTCACCTGTAAAAAAACCTAAAGATATTGAAGATTTCGTCAAAAAGTCTTCGTGTCGTGCTTTTTATGTATATCACCACAAATTTATGAACGGAAATTTTTCCTATATTCACGAATTTGTAGACACTGCTAAGAAATGTAACTCTAAAATTTATGTAAATTTTAAACACAATATTACAGAAGCTGACTTGTATGAAATAAAACAATTTATCGGCTACTTAAAAATGATTGCAATTGACGGTATCTTTGTTAACAGTTTTGTAATCTTGGAAGCTATCAAACCTTATAGATTACCATTTTCAGTTGTTATAGATTCTTATTTTGAAATTCATAATCTTTCGGGAATTGATTTTGTTAACAACTTCCATAAAGTTGACAGAGTAATTATTACCGAAGAAATTTATATGAAAAATATTGCTAAAATTAAGCAATACACAAATCTTTCTTTAGCTATCGACAGTGACAACTTACCTTGGTGTGCAGAAGACATTCTCAAGCTCAAAGCAATCGACAGCGTTGTAATAAAAGGTAAATTTTACGAATCATCAGAAATTTTAGACGCAATTGAATTAATTGAAAAAATTTTAGCAAAACCAAAAATATTCAAAAACCAAACTTTACCATTTAAACATATAAGAAAATGTGTGTATCAAACCAACCATTTTTCAGGAGATATGATTTCTGCCGAAGGCGACAATTTTAAGTTCAGCAGAAATATCAAAAGATATGAGTGGAATTACAAACGAAGCAGGCTGGTTAAAGATTATGACTATGCAGCATTGGACATTCCAAAACTTAATTTAAGATTATCAGGTATTGAACAAGTCAGAAGGCTTAAAAAATTCATTGAAAAAATAGGTTTCAATCCCGTTTACTCAATCGAATACGGAGAAATATTAAGCACCTCTGACCTATACAAAAGTAGTTTTAGCGAATTAATAACAAAAGTTAAAAAGTTTTGTGATAATTACGATATCAAGTTGCAAATAAGCACACCTCGTATATTGATAGAACGTGATTTTGACCGAGTTTACGACTACGTTAAAACCCTATGTTTAACATCCCCACAGCCATCCTCACTTATTGCAAATAACATCGGCTATTTTTGGGCGGCAATCAATGACGATGATTTAAACAAAATTCCTATCGAAATCGGCACCGGAATAAACCTGCTTTCAAGCATGTCAATTATGTGCTTAAACAATTTACACCCATTGGATGCTGTTGATTTTTCAGCATTCCAACGATACGAAAATATAAAACTGGCTGCAAATAAAATAAAAAATATTATCCCCAGACGGAAAATAACAATAGCAGGAAATGTTCGTGTCCCAAGCTCAGGTCTTTGCCCGTTAAACAATGATTCAGCAATAGTTTCCCGTCTTTCTTGCAAAGCACCTTGCCACAACGGACATTACGCACTTAAAGACCCTGCATTGGATAAACTACTACCGTTTGTTGTCGACGGTTTTTGCCGAATGCATATGTATAGCGATAAAATCCTTCACCTATATAATTATATGGATAAATTTATGCAATTTGGTATAAATGAATTTGTAATAGACCTTTCAAATTTAGAACCTGCTCTTTTGCCAATAATGCTTACAAACTTCCTGAATGCCGCAGGAAAAGTAAAAGAAGTTGAACACGAAACATTAGGATTATACGGCATTTATTAAAAAAATCCTCGCAAATTGCGAGGTGTGCTAATAATTTATTGTATTTGGGTAAGATTTTGAATATCTTTCAAATTCCAATAAGCCAGTTATACATCATCTCTCTCAAAAAAAATATTACCCGACTGGGTAATATTACATTTCAAATATTTTTGAATTTGAATTTTTTATATCAAAATTTTTTAATAAAAGACGTTTTTCCTTATTTTTAGCCCCTTTTACCAATTCAATTGACGTTTTTGGAATCTTAAGTTCTTTAGATAAAAATTTTATAAGTTCTTCATTCGCCTTATTTTCATTTGCCGGTGAAGAAATTTTTATTTTCAAAAAAGGTTCTTCAACAATGCCAGCTGGCTCAACCCCCATTATCATTGTCTTTGAGGAATTAGGCACAACTTTTATGTTCAATAAAATTCCATTATCTGTATGTTTGTAAAATTTTTCCATAGCTATATTATAGAATAAGTTGTAAAATAAATATACTTGCAAGGTAATATTATGGCATACACAGATTTATACGAAAATCTCAAACAAATTCTCATTGAGCAGAATCGCTCACAAGAAGATATTGCAGAAATAGACAAAGCTTTTGAATTTGCCCGCAAACTTCACGAAGGACAATATAGAGTCAGCGAAGAACCTTATATCGTCCATCCTATTCAAGTTGCAATAATTTTAGCTGAATTAAGAGTAGATAAAAATACAGTTATAGCAGCACTGTTGCACGATATATTAGAAGATACTGAAACCAAACCTGAAGAAATTAAAGAAAAATTTGGCGAAGATGTTTTAAGCATTGTTCAAGGAGTAACCAAACTCGGAAAATATCAATTTAAATCAAAAGAAGAACGCCAAGCCGAAAACTTTAGACGCATGTTTATCGCAATGGCCGACGACATAAGAATTATCTTCCTAAAACTGGCTGATAGATTGCATAATATGCGAACACTCAATTACATGGCACAAAACAAACAACAAAAAATTGCCCAAGAAACATTGGATATCTTCGCACCACTTGCAAACCGACTAGGTATCGGTAAAATTAAAGCAGAGCTTGAAGATTTATCTCTCAGATATTTATACCCTGAAAAATATTTTGAAATCGCTCAACTGGTAGCTCAAAAGAAAACTGAAAGACAAGAAACTGTCGAACTTTTGATGAATAAAATTGGCGAATCACTTAAAGCTAATGGAATAGAAGCTGACATACAAGGTAGATTTAAACACTATTACAGCATTTACGCAAAAATGAAACGTTTAAATATTGCTTTCCATGACTTGTATGACATAACCGCAGTCCGTGTCATAACAAATGATATTCGAGCTTGTTATGAAGTTTTAGGTCTTATTCATTCCCAATTCAAACCAATTCCAGGCAGATTTAAAGACTATATAGCAATGCCAAAAGGCAACGGTTATCGTTCTTTACACACTTCCGTCATTGGACCTAAGGCAAAACCATTAGAAGTTCAAATCAGAACACACGAAATGCATGAAATCGCAGAATACGGGATTGCAGCACACTGGAGATACAAAGAATCAGGCTCGCAAAAAGCCGAAAATCCAGCCGATATTAAATTCTCTTGGATGAGAAAAGTTGCGGAAATGGGTAAAGATGTTACAAACGCACAAGAATTTGTTGAAAGTGTTAAACTCGATATCTTTTCAGACCAAGTTTTTGCATTTACTCCAATGGGAGATGTTTTTGATTTACCTAAAGGGGCAACTCCTGTCGACTTTGCGTTCAGAATCCATACTGACGTAGGTTTTAAAACTGTCGGGGCTTTAATTAACGGACGAATTGTCCAACTTGACACAAAGCTTACAAACGGTGATATTGTTGAAATTATGACATCAAAAAACGGAACTCCCCGTTTAGACTGGCTGAACTTTGTTGTTACAAAACAAGCACAATCCAAAATCAAACAATGGATAAAGAAGAACCAAAAAGAAACACATATCCAAATGGGACGTTCAAACCTTGAAGTTGAACTAACTAAGGCCGTTTTTGATTCTCATATAAAATCAGGGGAACTACTAAAAGTAGCCCAAGAAATGAACTATGTAACCTTGGATGATTTATTTTCAGCTATTGGATACGGCGAAACCACATCTCAAAAAGTTGTTAATAAACTCAACAAGCCTGAAGAAGATGATTTTCAAATTCATACAACAAAAATCAGAAAAAGAGCAAAAGACGATATCATCGGTCTTGAGGGGATGTTGTATAATTTTGCAAAATGCTGCATGCCTGTTCCACCGGAGCCGATTGTTGGGGTTATAACACGCAGCAAAGGTGTTTCTGTTCACAGAATTGACTGCCAATCATTGGATAATGTTCCGCCAGAAAGGCTTATGGATATTAAGTGGGCGGACAATAATTTAAATAAAACTTATGTTACCCCAATAAGAATTGATACCGCAAATAAAGTTGGAATGCTCAAAGAAATTCTTATTGCTTTGGCTGATTGTAATACAAATATTGTTTATGCAAATGTAAAAGCTCACCCGACAAAAAATTTGGGTGTTGTAGAAATGGGGATTGAAGTAGACAATATTAGTCGCTTGCAAAAAGTTATTGCAGCTCTGCAAGCATTACCCGATGTCTACTCTGTTAAACGTATTCAAGGTGTAAATTCCAACAAACATGCCTACAACATGCCACCGCAAACTAAATCTAAACAACAAAAAACAGAGAAGAAAACAAACACACAAAAGAAAACAAAATAAGATTTAAAAACTCCCGCTATATAAGCGGGAGTTTTAACTAATAATTCATTGCATTTTCTTCAAGAACTCGTCCTGTACAAGCATGTACAGCAGGTTCCAGTTGTTTTTTTTACATTTTCTGTAGTACAAAGGCTATCATCCTTCCAATAAAAGCTTTTATTCGAAAATTTATCAACAGATAACTTTGAACCCTCAGGAACAATTGTACCGGCATAGGCACTGAAAACGCAGTTTTAGTTTCAGAAACTATATAAGAATTAAAACCAAGAAAATTATTGCATCCCATTTCCCCACATTGATTAATGTAACACTAAATCCAAGAAGTAATTCAAAATAGTTTTTATTATCAAAAATTTACATTTTTTCCAAGGAATTTTGAAAAATTTTTATGTTTGTGTTACGTTGCTAAATAATATGTAAAATAGTATACAAAATAATCCTAGGCTAGAAAGGAAACAGAAAATTGAAAACTTACGAATTATTAGCAATAATTAAACCTACTATGGATCAAGAAGAAGTAGACAAAGTTATTGAAAAAATTGAAGAAACAGTAAAAAGCTACAACGGAAATGTTGTTTCAACAGACAGAATGGGAAGAAAAAGACTTGCTTTTGAAGTAGCTAGCTTTAGAGATGGCTTCTTTGTAGCACAAAAAGTTCAAATTCCTGCTGACAAAGTTGTTGACTTCAAAAGAATGCTTAAACTTAACGACAATGTTATCAGAACAATGTTCGTTGAAGCATCAAAAGTTAGCGCATAGTTAATTAAGGAAACGACAGATGAGTTTAGCTAGAGCAACCATTTCAGGGACAGTTTACAGAGCACCTGAAAAAAGATTTACCTCAAACAATGTACCTATCACCGGTTTCACTATCAATATCAATCCCGATGATGAAACTTTGATTAGAGTAATTGCAAAAGGTAATCTTGCCGACACAATGGTTAACTCAATAAACAAAGGTGACACTATTGTTGTCGAAGGAAGGCTCCAAAACAACACAGTCAAAGCTGAAGACGGTAGCGAAAAACGAATAGTTGAAATAGATGCTTCTTCTTTTGAAAAAATTGGCGGAAGCTCAAGTTCAACTACAAAATCAGTTTCATCTTCAATGAATGAATCTGAACAAATTGTTAAGTTTGGTGCGGATGAATTTTCAGAAAGCTTGATTGGCGAAGACGAAATTCCGTTCTAAACACTAAAATTGATACATAATTAAGGAAATAAAAAATGGCAAGAGAACCAAAAGACTCAAAAAAACGTAAGAATTGTAACTTCTGTGCTGACCACGTTGAAGTTATCGACTACAAAGATGCTCAAAAAATCAGAAGATATTTAACAGAAGCTGGCAAAATTCTTCCAAGAAGAATTACCGGCACTTGTGCAAAACACCAAAGAATGCTTGCTGCTGCTGTTAAAAAATCAAGAGAAGCTTCTTTAATCAGCTACGTTTTTGACTAATAAGTTATATTAACTTTAGATAAAAAAACAGGTTCATTTTGAGCCTGTTTTTTTTGTTTGAGTTATAATATCAATAAAGCAATAGCTTTATTTTAAAGGGAAAAATTATGGGAAGAGTCGTTATAGATTCAGAAAAGTGTAAAGGGTGCTTGTTGTGTGTAGAAGTTTGTCCTAGGAATGTACTTAAAAAAAGTGAAACATACAATTCTAAAGGTATTTATCCCGTTTACGCAGAAAATAAAAACAACTGTATAGGATGTGCTTTATGTGCAAAAAGATGTCCTGATATGGCAATTACAGAGGTTTACAGATAATGATTAAAACCGGAGAAAAAGTTTTATTAAAAGGTAATCATGCGTTAGCTAAAGCCGCATTAAATGCAGGTTGTAAGTGTTATTTTGGCTACCCTATTACTCCACAAAATGAAATTGGAGAATATTTGAGTGTGGAAATGCCCAAGATGGGACGTTCGTTTTTGCAGGCTGAAAGCGAAGTTGCAGCAATAAATATGCTACTCGGTGCGGCTGCAACAGGAACAAGAGCAATGACATCTTCGTCTTCATTAGCAATCGCACTGATGCAAGAAGGCATATCTTATATAGCAGCGGATAATATTCCGGCTGTTGTAATATCAGTAATGAGAGCTGGCCCTGCATTGGGATACATATTTCCCTCTCAAGGTGATTATTTCCAAACCGTAAAAGGTGGCGGGAATGGTGATTATAAAACATTAACACTTGCCCCTTCAACTGTTCAAGAAATGATTGATTATACCTATAAAGCATTTCATTTGGCTCATAAATACCGTACGATTGTATTTTTGCTAGCTGATGGTATGTTGGGACAAATGATGGAACCTGCTGTTTTATATGATTACCCTTACGAAGATATAGACAATAGTGATTGGGCTTTAGACGGGGCAAAAGGTCGTCCCGGTCGTTGGATTGGGTCAATTCACAGAACAGAAACTGCGTTAGAACAGAAAACATTAGCATTATTTGAAAAATATGACAAAATTAAACAAAATGAAATAGAATATGAAACAATGTTTGCAGATGATGCTGAGCTTTTAATTACCGCTTTTGGAAGCGTTGCTAGAATTGCAAAAGCAGCAGTTAAAAGAGCAAGAGAAGCAGGAATGAAGGTTGGATTATTCAGACCTATCAGCCTATGGCCATTTCCAACACAAGAATTAAACGAGTGTGCTAAAGGCAAAAAAGTTGTTCTTGATATAGAAATGAATATGGGACAAATGGTTGAAGACGTAAAAATAGCGGTTAATGGCGAGTCAAAAGTTGAATTTTTTGGACGTCCAGCAGGATACTATTTTACACCTGAAGAAATTTACACCCAAATTGAAAAAACTATGGAAGGTTTAAAGTAAACAATGGAAACTCTAGTATTTCAAAAACCCAGCAGAATAAAAAAGGATTGCAAAGTAACCTTTTGTCCCGGATGTGACCATGGAGTTGCAATAAGAATCATTGCGGAACTGTTGGACGAGCTTGGTATTGCTGATAAAACTATTGTTGTAAGTTCTATCGGATGCTCTGTATTTCTAAATGATTATTATGACTTAGACATAGTTGAAGCTCCTCACGGAAGAGCCTTAGCCGTTGCAACCGGAGTCAAAAGAGCTAAACCTGACAAGTTTGTATTCACTTATCAAGGGGATGGCGATTTTGCATCAATCGGACTGGGAGAAAGCATGCACGCCCTTTCAAGAGGAGAAAAAGTTACTGCAATATGTATTAACAATACTAATTACGGAATGACCGGCGGACAAATGGCACCGACGACGATATTAGGGCAAAAAACAACTACAACAATAAATGGTAGAGATGCAGAAGTCCAAGGATATCCTATAAAAATTTGTGAAATGGCAGCTGTATGTGATGGTGCTGCCTTTGTGGCGAGATGTTCGCTTGATAGTTCTAAAGAAATCGAAAATACAAAAAAAATGATAAAGAGGGCTTTTGAGTCACAAATAAATGGGTTAGGAGCTTCAGTCGTAGAAATTCTTTCAATTTGTCCTACAAATTGGAGATTATCCCCACAAGAATCTCACGAAAGAGTTCGCAGAGAACTTTACCCTGTTTATCCGTTGGGCATATACAAAGATAAAGCAAATAAGTAGGTAATTATGGCAACAAAAGATGCAAGTATAATATTTTCAGGATTTGGCGGACAAGGAGTCTTGTTCATTGGAATGGCAATGTCAAATTGTGCAATGAACGAAGACAAATATGTAACTTGGTTACCTTCATATGGGGCTGAAATGAGAGGTGGCACGGCAAATTGCACAGTTATCATTGCAAATGAAGAGGTGGCTTCTCCATATGAACAAACTCCTGATTATGTAATAGCATTAAATGCTCAATCAGTCGAGAAATTCGAAATGAAGGTAAAACCCGGCGGTTCTTTAATAGTAAATTCATCTTTGTATCACGAAAAAGAACGCCGAACTGATATCAACTATGTTTATGTTCCTGCAAATGAAATTGCTGCTAAAATCGGAGAAATTAAATGTGCTAATGTTGTAATGCTTAGTGCCTTTATTGAAAAAACAAAAATTGTAAAAATTGAAAGTCTTAAAAAAGTTATAAGAAACGTAATTTCAGCATCTAAAGCAAAATTATTGGAAATAAACGAATTGGCAATTCAAAAAGGTGCCGAATATGTGAAATTACCTGTTTGTAATTAAGAAACGGATTTATATGAAGAAAAACGGAAAATTATTTGTAATTGCAGGCTCTTCTGGTGTTGGAAAAGGAACACTACTAAAACTTTTCCTTCAAAAAAATCCTCAAATAAAATTATCAATTTCATACACAACAAGAAGCCCTCGTCCGGGTGAAATCGATGGGATTAATTATTTTTTCACATCAAAAGAAGATTTTCAATTAGCAGTTAAAAATAATGAATTTTTAGAATGGGCTGAATTTTCAGGGAATTATTACGGAACAAAAGCTTCATATGTAGAAAAAACACTTGCAGAAGGACACCATTTGATATTGGAAATTGAAACACAAGGTGCGTTGCAAGTTATGGAAAAATTTCCAAATGCTGAGTTTATATTTATTTTACCCCCATCTTTACAAGATTTGGAAGCACGTTTGAGAGGACGAGGCACGGAAACTGAAGATGCAATTCAAAAAAGACTTTCTGCTGTTAAATCTGAGCTTGAAGTTTCCAAAAAATTTACACACCGAATTATAAATGATAATATTGAAATTGCAGTGGACGAATTGCAAAAGATTTTTGACAAGGAATAAGTAAAATGTTTAGAAATAAAAATATTTTAATCGGAATTACAGGCGGAATTGCGGCTTACAAAATCCTTGAACTTATCAGACTTTATAAAAAAAATAATGCGAATGTAAAAGTTATAATGACAGAAAATGCTACTAATTTTGTTACTCCGCTAACGATTAGAACACTTTCAAACAATCCTGTTTATACAAAACAATTTGAAGTCGATAATTTATTCCCTGAACATATTTCACTCGGTTCTTGGGCAGATATATTTGTAATAGCTCCGGCCAGTGCAAATACAATTGGGAAAATAGCGAATGGCATCTGCGACAACCTTTTAACCTCGATTGCCTGTGCTTTTTCAAAACAAATTATCGTTGCACCGGCAATGAATTGTGAAATGTGGAACAACCAATTTGTACAAGATAATATAAATAAATTACAAAAAGCAGGTTATGAAATACTTTCTCCGGAAGCAGGATTTTTGGCTTGCGGAACTTCGGGTGTCGGAAGATTATGTGCAATTGAAAAAATTTGTGCTGCGACATATGAACATTTAAAATACAAAAATCAAAAGCTTAAAAATAAAAAAATTGTAATAACCGCAGGTGGAACAAGAGAAAACTTAGACCCCGTAAGATATTTAGGAAATCATTCATCAGGAAAAATGGGGGTTGCACTTGCGAATGAAGCATACAATCTCGGTGCCGATGTAATTTTGATTAACACATTTAACCATAAAGCCGAATACAAAACTATTGATGTATCCAGTGCCTTAGAAATGAAATCAGCAGTTGAAGCTGAAAAACAAGATGCTGATTGTATAATTATGGCAGCGGCTGTTGCGGATTTCAGAATTAAAAACCAAAATGAACAGAAAATAAAAAAAGATGACAATGACGAAACTTTAACAATAGAACTAATCAAAAATCCCGACATATTGTACGAAATTTCACAGTCTAAAAATGAAAATCAGATTATTGTCGGATTTTGTGCTGAAAGCGAAAACCTAATAGAAAATGCAAAGACTAAAATTAATAAAAAACAGTGCGATTATCTCATTGCGAATGATATATCCAGAAAAGACATCGGGTTTTCAAGTGATGAAAATGAAGTTTATATTTTAGACAAAAAATTGAATATCAAAAAAATAGATAAGGCACAAAAATCAGTTATAGCTGAAAAAATTCTGGAGTACATCTATGGCGAAAACTAAAGACATAATTGAAAAACTTGAAAAAATTGCCCCACTTGAAACCCAAGAAGATTGGGACAATTCCGGATGGCAAATTGATTTAGGAATAAAAACAATCAAAAATGTTCTTCTTTCGTTAAATGTAACAACAGATACAATTCATCAGGCAATAAAGCAAAATTGCGAATTGATAATTAGCCACCATCCGCTTATTTTTAAGCCACTAAAATCAATCAAAAACAAAGTTATTATTAGTGCTATACAAAACAAAATTCAAATTTATAGCTTACATACAAACTTCGATAAATCTCAAATAGGAACAACTCAAACCTTAGCAGATTTATTTAAAAAATCTTTAAATTTAAAAACGCTAAAAGATTTGAACGATTTTGTAAAGATTGCAACATTAAAGGAACCTATTAAATCAGAAGATTTCATTTTGGCAATAAAAAATGAACTAAACTTGAAAAATCTAAAAATTGCTAATCCACGTCAGGAAATAAAATCAGTCGCTTTTTGTGCAGGAGCGGGTGCTGATTTTGTCCAAGAAGTAAAACAACACCAAATTGATTGTTTCATAACTTCCGATATCAAATACCATCAAGCACTTGATAGTGGTATAATGCTGGTTGATATAGGGCATTTCGAAAGTGAAGTAATTTCTCTAAAATCTATTGAAAAACTTTTAAAATCATGTGATGTCAATATTATTATTGCAAAAGAGGAACCTGTTTTTGAAATTGTTTAAAGTTATAGCCATTATTCTTGCTTTATGCATAACATTACCGGCACTTGCATACCAAACTGTTTATATGGATTTCCCTGGTAATTGGCATAAAATAAACTATATAAATAACGAACGTGACGCTATTGTGCAATTTGTTCGCAACGGCTACAATAAAACAACTTGGGAAGAAAGCGTAGTTTTCCACGCTTTTAAATGGACAAAAGAGAAGAAAACATCAGCACAAAGTTTAATGCATTCACTATTAAACGATGTAAACAGGAAAAATCCAACACTAAAAGTCGAATACATTAAAGTAACCCCAGAAGATTCGTTAGTTAGTTGGTGCGTGGAAACTATGAATAATGTTCCGGCACATTGTGAAGTACTTAGAACCACCCAATCATTTGAAGGTGCTTTGTCTATGCACTACATAAACAGAAATATAAAACATTTCGGCATAGTTAAACAAGAATGGGTAGAGCGAATAAATAAAGCAAGAGTTTATCAAAATTATTACCGTCTTGATAGAATCCTAAATAAGTCAATGACTTTCGAACTCTAAAATTTATTTTTAAATGCGTATAGACCAAAAGGTTTAGATAAAACTTTGACCCTTTGGTTGATGTTCTATTGTCCTAAAACGAATATGATAAAGACACAGTGTTGAGTCAAACATTCCACAGGGGAGTAAAAAAGGGAAATGAGTATAGTTTTAGGAAAGATAATAAGCAAGACAACAGTTTTGGCAACAACAGTACTACTAAGTACATTGAGCTGCTACGCTGCTGACATTAATCTTTCTGAGATTGAATTTTCCACCGCAAACAACGGTTATAATGTAGTTTTGAAAACTGATAAAAATACTTCCTTCAAAAAAAATATACAAAGCGATGAAAAAATAACAATAGAACTTAAAAATACAACAACAACCGAGGATTTTTCAACAATATACAATGATGTATCTGACATCAATAACATAACAGTTACACCAATTGGTAGAGATGATTTAAAAATTCAGATTCAAGGTTCTAATATAAGTAAAAGTCACATAATTGTGGACTCAAGCATGGATTCTCCAATTGCAGCTCAAAATTTTGAACCAAATCAAATAGATTTAAGCATGCCGATTGAAAACTATAAACCTGTTTATAGTGATAATCTTTTGGAAGAAGAAGATGAAGAATCTGCAACTATCACACCATTGGCAAAATTAGGAGCTGCTCCATTAGTTCAAAATTTGGGCAAAATTGCAGAAAACACCTTACCAAGTCAAAATCAAAACTTTGGTTGGCTAACTTATTTGGGCTTAGGTATTATAATGCTAACTGCTGCTAAAAATATTTTTAAATCAAATAAAGATACAGCAATAGGATTATCACAAAGTCTGGTATCCAGAGAGAAAGAAATTGCTCAAAAGCTTAATAAAGGAGTAAAAGAAACGCTTTCACTTCGCAGCAAAATTGCACAAAATGCATCTGCTCCGTCTATCAATTACGGATTGCGTTCATACCAAAATTCTCAAAAAAATCCTTACGATACAGTGACAACACCTATTCGTCCTATTCGTAAATCTCAATCAACAGCAACTTTCACAAAACCTCAATTGCAACAAAATTCACAAGTGTCTAATATTGCAACAAAAACAAGAAATTCTGCACCAAACTCAAACGTTACTCCGCTCCACAGCAGAAGTACATCATCAAATATTGACAGCATGAAATTTCTTGAATCAATGACAAGAATCTACGAAAAAAATGGTAGAAAAGACTTGGCACAAGGATTGAAAAATAACATTAATAAAGTAAATTTTTAAACACACATAAAAACGATACTCAACAAATTACTAAAGGCTGAAATCAGCCTTTTTTTTTGCTAATTAATTTGCTATTCAATTTTGCCAAGTTCCAAAGCTTTTCCGGTCAATTTTGATAATTCCCAAGAATCAGTTACTTTGTCCGGCTGTTTTAGAGAATTAGAATTTCTCCAATATAATGAATCATCATTCATATAAGTAGAGTGTTGTCTTGACCCATAAGGCATAACTGTTCCGGCTTGCACCCCATTTTTAGTTTCTGAAGCGACAAAAAACCTAAACTCATCTTGACCTATTTTATTAGGTCCTTTTAAACCGTTGACATCCACAAATAAGCCATGAGATGAGCCATAAATCATACCGTCAATAGTATGAAAACAAGGCACGGAATCACCATGCCCCGCTATTTTAGATACCAATTTACAACCTTCATCTTTGTTGCCGCGATGAAAAACTTTTGTAGTTTTAAATTGTTCAGCTAATGGCGAAATATCCTTAAACCCACCGGTATCAGGATCGGTAAATACATCCATACTACAATTAGTTGTAACTCCTAATGAGGAATCATAATACAAACAAGGAACACAACTATAATCACCGGATGAACAGCCTGCTGCGATAGGAACCATTTTTATTGCATTTTGAAGTTGATTGTAAGCTTTTTTCAGCCCGACATAATTCTGTTGTTTACTTACGTTGCTCATCAATGTTGGCACTGTCATCGCAGCAACAACACCAATAATTGACAAAGTAATCAAAGTTTCAGCCAAAGTAAATGCATTAGATATTTGATTGGAAACAGGAATCGAAAAAGCTGTTTTAGTTTCCGAAACAATGTATGAGTTAAATTGCATAAGAAATTTCCTTTCTATAAAATACTACATTAATTTATGGGACAGGACATACAGGCAAAGTGTTGTCTGGTGCTGATGTGGCGGTATAAGAAGGTTTACAACAATTAAAACCTCCAACTGCTTTATAATCACTACACTGATATCTGAGAACAGGCGGTTCTACAATACCACCGGCAGCCGGAATTCTCCACGCCCATATGTAATTAAAATCCCAAGCATTAGGGGTGTTTAATACATCATAACACTGTCCAACCTCTTCCGGTGGCGTATTTCTACAATCCTTAAATGGTTGTGGCGGCATTATTGCAGCTTGAAAAGACGGATAAAATCCATCTTGAATATTCCAGTTTGTTGTGTCAGCACTCAATGCTGAAAAAGTAGAAGCTTGTCTCAACTGATCTTGAGTTCCACCATATACTAGTCCACCACTAATAGTATTACTACCTGATACGCTTAAAGTCGAAGTCACAAGATATGATTGCTCAAGGGTTAAATCCGTCAAAGAAAAAGGAATAGAATTATTAAAGATCTGAATAACTCTATAAAGTGTGATTGGGACAGATGAAGAACCCACTAGCCAAGCTCTTGTGCTAGCATTTATCGCATTAGCTATTTTGTCCGTTTGTGATGTACCAACAATTCCACCTACACTAATACTATCTGCAGTAGTTGAGGAATCAACTTCTCCATAATTTGCTAAAAAGCTATCGTCATCCCCATCATAAATAAAACCTGAAATTCCACCTAAATTTACAAAGCCGGATACACCACCATTATTAATCGAGCCTAGATTTATTGCATTACTAAGCTGTCGAGTAAACCCAACGACACCGCCCATATCAATACGTCCGACATTTGAATTACCGTTTATGGTTATATTCCCCAAATTCATTATTGAGCTTAAATCATTTGCAAAGTTTTGTCCCACAACACCGCCAATTTCATTCTGTGCCGCAGACAATACACTTGCCGCAATAGTAATATTTCCACTATTGATAATAGAATTTATTGAAAGTGAATTTTGTGCATCAGCAACTACCCCACCCATAAACAAACGTCCACCTACTTGAGTAGCGGGGTTAAAATTAATGTCTGCAGTATTATAAGAATCAATTATTTCTGCATTCGCATCTGCTGTATTTATTCGAGCGGAAATACCACCAATATAACTATCTCCGATTGCCCCTGAATGTTCTAAACGTCCACCTGTGTTCACTCTTTTAATTATAGCAGCATCATTGGCAAAACCTGAAAATATTGAGAAATGACAAGAACCATCACTACAAGAAGATTTTATATCAGCATTTGCCAACTCTAAATCTTGTACTGTACCACTAATAGCTCCAAACAATCCTATATCAGCTAAATCATCTCGGTTTATATACAAACCGCTAATTTTATGCCCATTACCGTAAAAATTACCAGTAAATGGAGTTGAAGATGTTCCTATCGGAGTCCAACCTTTATCCCCATCTGTGCCAGGGCCGTTTCTGTCAAATTCTATATCATCTATTAAACAATAACTTGCACTCAAGTCATTTGCCATATTTGCCAATCCTTGTTGGTCTTCTATTGGGATACAACATTGTTTTGTTGACCAATTATTTTCTAAATCCCCGCCTTCACTTTTCCACAAACCACCTCGTTTGAATTGACCTGCTGCTGGGCATGCTTCAGGACACTTTAGTTGGGGATCAAAGTCAGAATTGTCTATGCATTTATAAATAACACAATCTGTACGGTCCATTCCTAGAGGATAATCCTTTGATAAAACATCGGCATCATTTGCCGCTGTTATCGCTGCATTTCTTTCTTCATCAGCCGGACAAGGAATTGGCTCTTCGCATCTTTTTGTCGTTGAATTATATACAGTTCCGTCTGCACAGCCTGCAACTGCGTCTATCACAGGGTTGCTTTTTAATACATCATTTTTAGATAATACCAAAATAAATCTGTCTACTAATGAATTTCCGCCATTGTTTGCAAATGCATTAGGTGGTTGATTTCCATTTACATCAACAAGCATAAATCCACAACCTTTGCGATAATGCATTGTTCCCGCTCTATCTGTTCCGATTGGAATATTTGTATTACACTCTCCGTCTATATATGACAACCCAACTCGCACATCACCGGGAAGTTTTATCGCTGTCATATCATCAGCACTATATCCTACGTTACTAAATATTTCTTCTAATCGTGCATTTGTTGTAGCAAATGACTTGAAACAATCACCTACATTACCTTCACAACTTACGGCATTTCCACTTACCGAAGTCAACACTTCTTTTAAGCATTCTGATTTATTTGCAACATCAGTTCCAGCAGCATCAGTACAGGTCAGCCCTTTTATAGTTCCGACTTTAGATGTTGCCCAATTTCTGTCGTTTTCCGATACAGAAGTTGAAACAGCCACTCCTATCATGCTGTTCAACTTTTGATATGAATTATCCAATCTTGCTATCAATTCTCTTTGTTTTGAGTTTGTATTGTTTAAAACATTCATTACCAATAAAGCCACAACCATCATTATTGCCAAACTTGCAAGCAATTCTGCTAACGTAAATGCTTTATATGTAATCTTTTTCATTGTTACCTCGTTAATTCTATTTATTTATATAATACCCGTTTTATTAGCAAAATAACGCTTTTTTGTAAAACTTAATAAATTAGTTACAAAACTACCCTTCTTTTATAGCCAAAATATCTTTAGCTATCTGTTTTTGCAATTCTTTTACAGACAAAAATTTTATTTCATTACGAATAAACTCATTAACTTCTACTGACACAGGCTGCCCGTAAACATCTTGTGAAAAATCAAGCAAATGAGCTTCAAATGTCGGATTTAAAGTATTATTCACAGTAGGCTTTAATCCCCAATTCGCAATTGCTTTGTACTTTTGTCCTTTTAATTCAACATTAACTGAATAAACTCCATAAGGAATTTTAACCATATTCAATGGATACTCTAAATTTATTGTCGGAAAGTTTATAGTTCGTCCTATTTTTTGTCCTTCTTGAACAACAGACTTAAACGAAAACTTATGGTCTAATAGCTTATTTGCAGTATAAACATCACCATTCATTAAATAATTTTTTATAACCGACGAACTTACAACTATATTGTTGTAGGTAATTGGAGGAATTTCAAAATATTTGTATCCGAACTCTTTTTGATGATTGTATAAAAATTCGCTATTACCTTGTTTATTCAATCCAAAATAATGATTAAAACCTGTTGTAATAGCTTTAGGCTGAAAATTTTCTATTAATACATCTTTAAGATAACCATACGCTGATTTTTGTGCCAATTCTCTATTAAAATCAAGGATATAAACATAATCAACACCCAACTCCTCAATTAGTTTCAATTTTTGAGGTAAAGTTGAAATATAATGAACATCAAAACCATGCAACAAACAAAGAGGATGTTCTATAAACGTAATTAGAGCAGATTTCACACCATTAATTTTTGCATAATTTACAGTATTTTTTATAACAACCTGATGTCCCTGGTGAACTCCATCAAAGAATCCAAGGCACAGGGACAAATCAGTTTGTTTATTTAATTCGTAAAATACTTCCATTAATACTAGTGTTTTTTAGATTTTGTTTCAATTTTTTGTTCTGTTTCCGCTTCAGCTGACTCCTCTGCAGTTTCTACACTCACAACTTCCACATCCTCAGAATCTGCTTCTTCTGCCACTTTCTCACAAGCACATTCTTCACCTTCTTGGCATCCACAATCACATTCATCACAATTACACAATTCATCAGGTGAACCTTCTGAAAATTCTACAACTGTTTCATTCTCATTATCTGTTGCTTCTGCTTCTTCAGAATCCACTTCGACTTGTTTTGCTTTTGCCGCTTCTAATGCTTCTCTAATTTCCTCAGGTTTTTTAGCTCTAATAACAGGAATATTTAGCATCAAAGCCATTGATTCTCCATCACCATCAAGATTTAACCCCAAAGATTCTTTATCAATAACGATATACTTAGATATAACTTCAATAAGTTCTTCTCTGAGTTGTGCCATTGTTTCCGGTTCAAGATTAGATCTATCTTGCATCAATACCAATTTCAAGCGGTTTTTTGCTGTTTCTTTAGTATTTTCACCTTCAACCTTTTCAGTCTGGAAAAAATTAACTACCTTGTTATAAAAATCTGTTAAAAAGTCTTTCATTGATTATTCTCCTTTGCCCAAAGATTTAAAGAATTTTTTAATTTTGCCCAAAATATCTTTAGGCTCATCAAGGTCTATAAAAGGAACATCTTCACCTTGAATACGTTTTGCAATATTCAAGTAAGCTTTACCAGCCAATGATTTTTCTTCATTAACAGCAGGAACACCTTTATTTGTTGATGTAATAATGTAAGTATCATCAGGAACAACACCCAATAAATCACAATGCAAAGTATTAATAACATCATCAACACTCAACATATCATTAGTTTGAACCATTTGTGGACGAACTCTGTTTATAACCAATTTATAATCTTCAATTTCTTCTCTGGCTTGTAGAAGTCCGATAATCCTATCTGCGTCACGGATTGCAGAAACTTCAGGTGTTGTAACAACAATTGCTTCAGTCGCACCTGCAACAGCATTTTGAAATCCTTGTTCAATCCCTGCCGGACAATCCAAAAGAACAAAATCAAAATCTTCTTTTAGTTCTTCACAAATCTCTTTTAGTTGATCCTGTGAAACAGCAGACTTATCACGAGTTTGTGCAGCTGCAAGTAAGCATAAATTCGGGTTGCGTTTATCTTTAACTAATGCCTGTTTTAGCTTGCAGCGTTCTTCTATAACATCGACTAGAGTATAAACAATTCTATTTTCTAAGCCTAGAAGCAAATCAAGGTTTCTAAGCCCTATATCTGTATCAATAAGAACGACACTTGCACCACTTTTTGCAAGAGCAGTTCCGATATTTGCACTGGTAGTTGTCTTACCAACACCACCTTTTCCTGACGTAATTACGATTACTCGACCTGACATTATTATCTCCTTATATGTTAGTCATTTATTTTAAATATTACAATTTCATTGTCTACTACACGAGCTTCTTCCGGAGTGAAAGTTGATGTTCTTTCAGGGAAAATTGTATTCATTCCATCAGGCTTACGAGCATAATGCTTAGCTATACGAAGTTGAATAGCATTCATTTTTAATGCTCTAACCTTTGCTCTTTCATTTCCTTTTACACCCGCATGAGCTATTCCGCTAAGAATACCCCAAACAGTAATATCACCAGAGGCAATTACCTCACTTCCTGGGTGACAATCACCTATAATTACAACGTTTCCATCATAATTAACAATTTGTCCGGAACGCAAAGTTTGTTTTACATATGATGTTGAAAAATGGTCTATTTCAAAATCTTCTTCTGTGTATTTAGCTTCATTCATAACTGCTTTTTTAACAACAGCTGCTGAAATAACCCCATCTTCATTTGAAACTTCACCATCCAATATTGACTCCAGTTTGACCTCAGTTGAATAAATATTATCTAAAGCATTTTGAATATCTTCTGACTTAGCGACAATGATTTCATCAGCTTCATCGTTTGAAATTATTGGAGAATTATTTTTCTCTTCTTTTAATGCTGATTCTTCATCGCTAACCTCAGATTGAGTATCTTCTGATTCAGCCGCATCTTCTTGAGATTCATCAGTATCTTCAACTACATCAGACTCATCATCCTTGGAATCTTCATTCTCGTCAATGTGGTCTTCTAATTTTACATACTCATATGACGGAACCAAAGTAGGCTCCGCCAAATTTGTAGTATCCTCCGTTTTTTCTGTTGTTTTTACTGATGAAACAACAATCCCCAAGTTAATAGCCGCAAGTTCAGTCTGAGCTGAATTTGTTTCCAAAAATGTAACAGTTGAATTTATACTGTTAATCAAAGAACGAATACTCAATAATTGTGACTGGTTCAAATCAACCTTACCCAATTTTAAAGCAATATTCTGATTTTTTGCTCTTTCGTTATCTATAACAGAGCTAAGCTCAAATACGATATCACTAGCCGATGTTGCATAGCTTAAATCAATTATATAAGCATCTTCCGAAAAATTTTGATTCATATTAAACACATCCCACTTTTGCTTCAACAATATAAATTGTATTTTAAAGAGCAAACAATTACAAATAATTTAGCTGAATTGTATCAAATTGTAAGGATTTATTTTATAAAAATTAGACCACATGAGCGTGAAATTTAGTTGTTTCCGTATTAAAATAGTAATTAAAATATAAAGAAGGGTTACTCATGAAAAATTTATTCAAATTTATGATTGCACCGTTATTGATGATTGCATTAGCACTAAATACAAATGCTTTTGGTCTTAATCACACTTTAAAATTCGCACACATTTCAGACTCGCATATAACTTTGACAAAAGCTGACACATCTTTCAAAGCTCTAAGCCAATCAAAAGCACTGCTTGCAGATACTATTGACCAAATAAATAAAGAAAATGGACTTGATTTTGTTATTCAAACAGGCGATACAATAGATGTCCCTAACGAAAAAGACATAATGCTATATATGAGCATGATGAATTATTTAAGATATCCTTGGTTCGTAGCTTTCGGGAATCACGATTTTTCTGTCGGCGGCGACATAACCAGAGAAAGATATCTTCAATTATTAACTTCACACAATCGTAATTTTAATTTTAATAAGACATATTACTCATTTAAACCTAAAAAAGGATATAAAGTTATAGTGTTAGATGCAGTTGATAATTCGAAAATTACAGGAAACGGAATATTTCCAAAAGAACAACTTGAATGGTTAGACAAAGAACTTGATTCTGCCAACAAAGATACTGTTTTAATATTCTTACATCACCCGATAATAGAGCCTTACCCAAGCTCGCACCACAAAATTTTAAATACAGATGAATTTTACCAAATTATTGATAAATATAAGAACCCAATAGGAATTTTTTCAGGACATTATCACGCAACAAAAATTACAAAAGAAAGAAATATTGTTCATGTATCAACTCCGGCACTTGTAACTTATCCAAATGCGTTTCGAGTTGTCGCTGTAACCAACTACAAAGATAAAACAATTTTTGACTTTTATTTTAAAAACACTAATTTAAAAGAAGTACAACACCAAGCAAAAATCAAATCTATTCTTTCTGCTGTTTGTGCAGGCAAAGAATCAGACCAAACAACAACTATAATTATAGACAAATAGTCAAAAATACAGTACCATATTGAAAGGATAAGAATAACAGGTTTAAAAGTATGAAAAATTCAAATGGAAAATTTTTTGTTAAATTTAGAGGAACAAGAGGAAGCTTTCCAACCCCTTCAAAATCACAATTAGAGTATGGCGGAAACACAGCTTGCGTTGAAGTAAATGTCAATAATAACTTAATTATTTTGGATGCAGGAACAGGCATAATCGGTTTGGGTGAAGATTTAGTTATAGACCATATTGCTTCTGCTACAACTTCATTTGATAGAACTCCAATCAATGCAACCCTTCTTTTAAGCCATATTCACCAAGACCATATTCAAGGCTTTCCATTTTTTAAACCTGCACACCTAACATCTACTAATCTTCAAGTTTTTGGCTATTCTGATTTTGATGAAGGACTGGATGAAATATTATCCGACTTATTGTTCAGTAAGTCTTTCCCGCTTGATTTAGGTGATATAGCAGCAAACCTAAACATAACAAACATTTCAGGAAATGACGAAATAATTATTCTTTCCCCTGACAACAAACAGCCAATAATAAAAACCGTCACCTGCAAAGATGACTTTATACCACAAGGTGAAGAAGTAATCATAAGCTGCTATAAATCGTACGCTCACCCTCAAAATGGAGTTATGTCTTATAAAATTGCATATAAAGATAAGTCTGTTGTCTATGCAACTGACAGAGAAGGCTACATTGGCGGAGATAAAAAACTTGCAAGATTCGCACGCAACTGCAATCTTCTAATCCACGATGCACAATATACAGAAGAAGATTATTCTTCAACAATGGCTCCAAAACAAGGTTTTGGACATTCAACATTTGATATGGCATTAGATATACAAAACCAATCTCACGCTAAACAATTGGCATTTTTCCATCTTGAACCATCATATTCTGATGAAAAAATTTCAGCAATTGAAACCGAATATAAAAATAAAGAGCCTAATTGCTTTGTAGCAAAAGAGGGGCTTGAAATTGAAATTATTTAAATTTGCATTTTTATTAGCTTGTGTTTTACTATTGCATAAACCTTGTAACGCAGAGATTTATGTTATTGATGCTGCCAAAAATTCTGTTATGCACAATAACTTGGGAATGAATTATTTCAATGAAGGTTATTATTACGGTGCTATTCAAGAATTTAAAATAGCAATATCTTTAAATCCAAATACTCAAGCCAGTGCAGGATACTTTGATAATTTAGGAAGAACCTATCTTACAATTGGTTATCCCGTTTTAGCGGAAGATTGTTTTATAAACGCAATAAAACTAAATCCAATGAATTTAAGCTACCGTCAGCACTTAGCAGACACCTACCGTCGAATGGGAAAAGCAGTACTAAACGGCAAACTGGAAGAATACTTAAAAAGTAAAAATCCTCTGGACAGCGTAATGGTAGGACTTTTGTATATTGAAAAAGGCGATACATCTGCAGGAATTATAAAGCTTGATGAATTTTGCATAACCCAATCAAATTTGATTTTAGCAGAAGGGGTAAAATCATACTTGAAAACGATTACCCCAAAACGGCACGAAAATCTTTGATTCTTGAAGAAAAATCAACTCGTCATTCTGAAACGGCAGTTTAGCTTTTCACGTCATTCTGAGCGTTAGCGAAGAATCTCGACGCACGAAGTCTTTGCTCCATAAGATTCTTCGGCAGCACCGCTGCTTTTAAACCAGATAAACTTAAGAATTAAAGTCCGCCTAATTAGGATTCATTTGTCGCCTCAGAATGACGTTGGAGTGTAAACCTGTTACTGCATCCGTCATTCTGAGGGCTTTAGCCCGAAGAATCTCATGGAATATAGACTCCACTCGGGGAGATCCTTCGGCTTTGGCTCAGGATGACGGAAAATATTTTTAATAAAAAACACGTCATTCTGAACCCCCTTGTGGGGTGAAGAATCTCATGGAATATAGACTCCACTCGGGGAGATCCTTCGGCTTTGCCTCAGGATGACG
>JAFQTK010000068.1 GCA_017409065.1 bacterium | reverse complement strand
TTTAAACATTGAAAACAATGCTCACCACTGTACTTATTTTCCATTCCGATTTCAAAAGCCTCATCTGAAAGAGGAACTTCACATATTTCATAGTCACTATTTAATCGAATATTATAATGCTTCGAATAGAAATCAAAAACTTTTTTAGCACCAACAATCAAAACCTCATCAGTAGGTAAATCAAGTTCATTGAGAGATTTAACCAATATCTCAACACCTATACCATTTAAATCGCCATACGTTAAGACTATTTTTTTCATTTTACTTATGAGAATTAAAGTATTTTAAAATATCAACAAGAGTCATACTATTGCCAAGATTACCGGATTTAGTAACAATCCATTGTGCATTATAATTCATACACAATGGCATAGCAGGGGCAACAGAATCTATAATATGCAAAACTTTACTTTCAACAGCTTGATTACACTTATAAGAAGTTTCTCCACCCAAAGTAATCAGTATAAACTCAGCTTTCTCCAATACTTTTTTTGTTAATTCCGCCAAATAAGTAGTAATCATTGAAAGGAATCTTTCTTTAGTTATTCCTTGCAGCAATAAAGCATTTCCATCAGCATCAGGATTGATTGCAATATCAGAAGAATGTACAGCTACAATATTTGATTGCCCAAGATTTTTTACAACTCTATCAACCATTTCTTCCGTAACACCGTCCATAACATCTTCTATTTTTAATGGAATAAAATATGTATTCAAAAAATCATCGTCATCTTCAAGTTTTTTAATTTGTGTAGCTGTCAACTCAGTTGCAGACCCCGAAATAACAAGTTTTGGCAATTCCGGAATAGTTTTTTGTATATGCTGATATTTAACATCAGGCAACCAAACTTTTGAATAACCTTGTGCCAAAGCTGCTGCCCCACAAGGCAATATATCATAACTACTCTTAACAGTTGCCAAAATAATTTGCTCAATATCAACTATTGAAACAGCATCTATAACAATAAGTTTCTTACCTTCTTTAATCAACTCATTGAGTTTCATCAAAATAGGTCCTGCTCCTTTTATAACAGTCCGCAATTCGATAAGCCCAATGACATCTTTTTCCTCATCCGTCAACTGACGTTCCAAAATAGTCGGAATATGTGACTCATAAATAGGAGAATACGGGTCACGAGCCATCTCTGTTCTTTCAATAGGTACCCCTTTTAGCAATTGATATCCGCCGACAGTAACTCTTCCTTCAGCAGGGAACGCAGGCACAATGATAGCAGCATCAGCTTCCAAAACCCCAATCATTGCCAATATTTCTCTTGCTATATTACCTCTTAATGTTGAGTCAATTTTCTTATAAAAATGCTCTATGTTGAGTTCTGCCTTCATAAATTCAGCAGCTTGACAAACAGCTTCCACTGCCTCAAAAGAAGGAATGTTTCGACTTTCTGTTGAAATAGCCCAACATTGAATTAAATCTTTATTTGCTATCTCATTGCACAGCTCTAAAATTAACTGAGTATTACAACCATGATTGTGAAACTGCAAAGCCGTATCATTAGCACCAGTTAAATCATCAGCTATAATACCAATATTATTAGAAACAAACATAAGAACTCCGCCTTAATTAATCGTTCCTACCACCCAACAAACGCAAATTATTAGCTCTAATCAAAAATCTTTCTTTAGTAGCACCTGATGCATCTTGCCATTTACTAGCAGCCAAACGTCCGTCAACAGCAACCAATTTACCTTTTTTGACATATTCTCCGGCAACTTCAGCAACTTTATCCCAAAGTTCAACGTTAAACCAGTCGGTAACTTCCTCTTTCACTTTTGCATCCCAACGATTTACAGCTACTGAAAAAGTCGTTTTAACCTTTCCTGATTCAAAATATTTCATTTCAGGATCTTGTCCGGCTCTACCAACTAATACTACGTTATTCATGCTATTAATTTCTCCTCCAAGTATTTATTTTAAAATTATACAAAAAGTTAAATTTAAAATCAAAATTTTACAAGTTCTATATTAAGATTTTTAATACATAAAACAAATAAATAAGGTAAAATACCCCACAGGTTATAAGGATTCGATGATTTAACATTCCTTTATTTTTTATTACATTTAAATATACACATATTAAAGAAATATAAACTAAAACCACACTCATTGCCGTCGCCTTATTGAAAACCCAAGGTGTGAGCATAATCCCTATTGCAGTGGGGATACAACTTTGAAAAACCAAAGCTCCTGTTATGTTTGAAATAGATAACGAATCTTTAGATTGTCCTATCCAAATTGCACTATTAAAACACTCGGGCAACTCCGTAGCAATAGGTGCCAACAACAAACTCATTACAACAGGCGGTATATTTAAAGCTGAAGCTACGAATAAAATTTGTTTCACAAAAAAATGTGCCAATACTATTAACAAAATTAAAGAAGCAATAATTTGCAAAATTATTAAAAATTTCTTAAACCTTTCCTTTCCACCAAATAATTTTAAAAGTATTAATTCTTCAGGTTCTTCTACGCAACAGCATCCAAAATCTTTTTTTAAGGTTCTATGAACATATATGAGATAAAATACAATTAGCAAAATTGCAATAACGCATTTTATAAATTTATGTGGGATAAATGCACATGAAATTGCAACAGTGTAAGAAATTACAAAAAATTTCAAATCCCTTAACAAAATCAACGGATTCTCACACATTTTACAATCTCGTTTCTTTAATTTAGAACAAATTAAAACTGAAATTCCGGTAACAAAAAACGCAACTGTCGAAAGTAAAAATGGAGAACCTAAAACCGCACCTAACGCAACTTCTTCACCAATAGAAACACTTTCGCCTGTAAAAAATGCACCAATTACAGCGACCAAAGGAACAACTGTTTCTGGTAAAGCCGTACCGATTGCAGCTAAAATTCCTCCAACTACACCATCAGAAAGTTTATATTCTTTCCCCAAATTTTCTACTGAATTTGTAAATAAAATACAATCATAGATTATAAAAAACAGCAAAAGCACTATTATGACTGAGTGTAGAAGATATATCATTACTGCTCCGATGTTTGTGTTAAACTTGTTCTAGAATATCATGATTTCTTATCTTATACAAGGGAAAAATGAACAATATAAAAGATTTACAACTCGCTATTGAAAAAGCAAACAACATAATAATATTTTCGCATGTCAACCCGGACGGTGACACGTTAGGTTCGATGATTGGTTTTTCTAAACTAATTGAAAAAAATTTCAATAAAAAAAGTACAAATGTGATAATCGGTAAAACTCCGGATACATATTCATTCATGCCATCTATTCATGAATGTATCAGCAATGAATCTGTTGACAAAAATATTCAATATGACTTGGCAATAGCAATTGATGTTGCGGCAAAAGACAGAATGGTAGATATGCAAGATGTTTACTTTAAATCTAAAGTTACTGCAAACATAGACCACCACATAACTAATAACAATTACGGTCAAATAAATATTGTAGAAGGATTGGCATCTTCAGCAGGTGAAGTTGTTTATTCAATAGCAAAGGATTTAGATTGGAATTTAACCAAAGAAATAGCTGAACTAATATACATTGCTATATTGACAGATACCGGTGGATTCCGCTTTGAAAACACAAGTCCTAAAGTATTTAACTATGCGGCAGAACTTGTGACTTATGGAATCAATCCAACCGAAATTTACAGAAAATGTTACGAATCAAAGCCAAAAGCTATGGCACTTCTGAATGCTTATGCGATACAAAATGCAATTTTTAAAGAAAATGACAAAATTGCATACACAATAATTACTAAAGAAGACATGAAATCTTTTAATGCAAAAAGTGATTATACTGAAGGTATTTCAGAAGCACTAAGACAAATCAACACTACGGAAGTTTCAATGCTACTAAAAGAATCACCTAACCAGAGTACTAAGGTTAGCCTCAGAAGTAAAAGAATTGATGTGTCAAAAATAGCAGAAGCGTTTGGCGGAGGCGGACACCACTTTGCTGCAGGTTGCACAATTCAAAAACCTCCTGCAATAGCAATTGAAAAACTACTAGAATTAGTTAAAAAGAGCCTAAATGAATAGAGAAACATTTAAAATATATATATTAACTCTTATTAGAAGAATTATAGCTGACGACTTTCCGGGAATGGCAGCTGAGATGGCTTATATGTTTGTAATCGGGATTTTTCCGCTTATGTTATTGCTTATGTCAGTTTTTGCTTGGCTTGGAAAAAAGACCCTACTTTTTCCGGTTCTTAATTTTCTAAGTTCTGTTGCACCTAGCGAAGCTATAAATTTACTCAAAAAAGTGCTTAGCGAAGTTATGATTTTTGAACATGGCGGATTGATAGCAATAATAGGTTTTTCAATAGTTTTAGGATTATCATCAAATATTTTTGCCGTTATCATGAAAGGACTTAATCGAGCATACGGACTACAAGAAACAAGAAGTTTCATTCATACAAGAATACTTTCAATAATAATGCTATTTATAAATGCATTCTTACTTTTTGTTTGTACAAACCTTATTGTTTTTGGAAAAGTTATCCTTGAATTTGTATTGACTTATGTCGCTCTTCCCCCTGAGGTAATACATTGGTTCTTGGTTACAAGATGGCCTGTTTCATTTATTGCACTTTATTTAATGACATTTATAAATTACTATTTCCTTCCCTGTATAACAAAACATAATAAATACAGAAGAAAAAGCATATTAGCTGGAACGCTGTTTTTTAGCGTATTTTGGTTGCTAGGTTCTTGGTTATTCTCAATGTATTTGGATAACTTAAATACATATAACAGAGTTTATGGAACAATCGGAGCTTTTGCTATTCTGATGGTTTGGCTGTATTATACTTCAATTGTTCTTTTAATAGGCGGAGAAATGAACTCACAAGTTTATAAACAACTACTTGTTAAACGTTCATCATCACATTAGTACTTAAAACAGTTTTTATCATGGTCATTGACAATTCCTATTGCTTGAAGATATGAATAAATGATTATAGTGCCAACATATTTCATTCCTCTTTTTTTCAAATCTTTTGAAATTGCATCAGAAAGTTGTGATGAAACAATAACATCATCTGTTGTTCGTTTTATAATTTTATAATCTGTAAATCCCCATATATATTTGGAAAAACTACCAAATTCTTTTTGAAGTGAAAGAAAAATTTTAGCATTATTAATTGCAGCAAGAATTTTTCCTCTACTTCTTATAATATTAGCATTTTGCAACAACTTATTTACTTTACACTCATCGTACAGTGCAACTTTTTGGACATCAAATCCATCAAAAGCATCACGAAAAGCTTCTCGTTTTTTCAAAATCGTAAGCCAAGATAATCCAGCTTGAAAAGACTCCAAAATCAAAAACTCAAACAAAGTACTATCATCATAAGTCGGAACTCCCCATTCTTCATCATGGTACTTTGTATAAATATCAGATTTTTCGTCAACCCAGAAACATCTTTTCATAAAATAATAATATTATAAACAAACAGAAAACTTTAAAACTTGCTATTTTAAAATTTTTCTGTATAATATAATTATTGTAGCAGTTGGGTACAGTAATGCATAGCTTTTAAAGCATGCTTTGAAGATTAGGATTGACTGCTTTTTAAGAGGATTATCGGTTTAACCGCAAAAGATGAGTGTATGTAACTTCAATTTCAAATATATAAAGGAGAAAGCAACTCCCGGTAGTTGGCGTCGAGGATATGAAGCATCAAAAACCGGAATTGTTACTGCTATTACAGAAAATTTAGCAGGAATAGATGCTAAGGTAAAAGGCAACTTTAAAGATTCTTATGACGTTAGCCTAAGCTTCACAAAATCAGGTGTAAAAGCTCAATGTAATTGTCCACTTAAAGAAGAGTGGTGTAAACATTCGATTGCTGTTGGATTAAAAGTAATTGAAGATGGAATATATGACAAATATCTTCAAGTTAGACATGGTATAGAGCCTGACTTGTCAGACATTAATACAGGACTAACCGAAGAGCCTGACGGAGATTATATATTTCACTTTAATCCAAAACGCAGACAAAATTTCTTTTCACTGCTTGTTATGGATAGGAATACAGGCAAAGTTATCCGTGATTTAGAGGCTGTTCTCCGAAAAATAATTGCAGAACAAAAAGAACATCCTGAAATAACTTTAAACAATTCTCAAAAATTTGAAATTGCAATTTTTCAGTTGCTGCTTAAAAAAAGTAGATTAGATAAAAAAGCAGGTTGGTACGATGTACCGATTGCTAAGTTTGATGACTTTTTCCAAGTCCTATCAAAAGCTGATGAAGTAATAGACGGAAAAACAAAAGACCGATTAAAATTTATAGATGAACCTTGGAAGTTGACATTGTCCGTTAATTTTTCAATGGTTGGAAACGTTCTATTGTCCTTGCATTGGGTTCGAAGCGATGGGAAAGACGTTATCCCATTTGACGAAGTCAGATATTTTTCTCGTCAACTGAAATGGGGTAGATACAAAAACCTAATATTCCCTACGAATATTGAAGTTTCAGCTATTCCTGCAAACTTAACTAAAGCAACATTTACTGACGTAAAAGATGCTGATGGGGCTAAATTTTTGTATGAAGAACTTCCAAAACTTCGTGAATTAATGCCAACGGATGTTTCTGAAATTATTGACAAATTGACACTTGAACAACGCCCACCACTAAACATAGTTACAATGGGACTGGATTATGACGGAGCGTTGAAAGCATCATTAGAATTTGAATACGACGGAACTAGAGTTCCATACTCAAAAAATACTGAAAAAACACCTTATGTAACAGTTAAAAAACCTAAAGAAGATTTGTTATATTGGGTAAAAAGAAATACTCAACACGAGCAAATGGCATACCAAATGCTTTTGGCATGTAAATTTGCACCTATGCAAACTAATAACCTTGCATTAGAAAAAGAAACAGCTGTTGATTTTTACAATTACTATATGGCTCAGGCAGGTGATGGGTGGAAGTTTGAAGAAAAAGACGATATGTCATTCTTTAAATTAGCAAAAAATAAATTTAAACTTTGTGCCAGAATTGACTTTTCACCGGACACAATAGATAGCTTTGAAGTTGAACTTTTTGGGCTTCTTAATAACGAAGAAATTCCATTCAATGAAGTTTACGATATTGTAATAGAAGGTGACAAATATTACAGAGTTAAAAATGCAGGATTTGTAGAAGTACCATCACAAAACGTTTATTCGCTCTTGAGAGCATTCAACACTTTTGATGTGTACAAAAACGAACAAAACCTATATATAGTAAAAACATTCCGTGCCGGCGTTATTTCCGAAATGGAAAACCTAGGAATTGAACTTAAAATGTCCAGAAGATTTTCAAAATTCTGGAAACAGATTTCAACATTCTCTATTACAGATACACCTGCAATTCCAAAAGGAATAAATGCAGAACTCAGAGAATACCAACAAAAAGGTTTTGGTTGGTTGTGGTTCTTATATCAGTACGGCTTGAATGGTATACTTGCAGATGACATGGGGCTTGGAAAAACTCTACAAGCACTTGTGTTACTAAAGAAAGCTAAAGAAAAAGATAAAAAACAACCGTCATTGGTTATATGCCCGACTTCAGTTGTGTTCAACTGGGAAAGCGAAATTGAAAAATTTGCACCTGACCTTTCTTGTCTAAAATTAACAGGGACAGAACGTAAAGACCTATTTAAAGAAATAAAAAACCATGACATTGTAATTACAAGTTATGCACTTGTTCGTAGAGATATTGAAAAACTCAAAAAGAAAGATTTCAGGTACATAATTTTGGATGAATCACAAAATATCAAAAACGCTGATTCTCAGACAGCTCAAAGTGTTAAACAATTAAAATGCAAACATAAATTAGCATTATCAGGTACGCCTATTGAAAACCGTTTAGAAGAACTTTGGTCTGTATTTGATTTCTTGATGCCGGGATTCTTGTTTGATAAGCATGAGTTTAACTATCGTTATGTAACTCCAATTATGGAACGAGAAGATAAAACAACTGAAAAACGTCTAAAACAACAAATTTATCCGTTTATTTTGAGAAGAATGAAACGAGATGTTGCAAAAGATTTACCTGATAAGATTGAAAACGTTGCATTCTGTGAAATGACACCTGAACAAAAGGATTTCTATCTTGATGTTTTAGATTCAACAAAAGAAGAAATCTTCAAATCAATTGAAGAAGTCGGATTTGAAAAATCTAAGATGTCTATTTTCTCAGCACTTCTTAGATTGCGTCAAATTTGTTGCCACCCAAAACTATATGATAAAGACTATGTAAAAGGGGTAATTGGTTCGGGTAAATTTGAACAATTGAAGGAAATGTTGAAAGAAATCATTAGCGAGGGGCATAGAGTTCTTTTATTCAGCCAATTTGTTGACATGCTTGATATAATCAAAGCTTGGCTTGAAAGAGATGGTATTAAATACGAATACCTAACCGGTAAAACTAAAAACCGACAACAAGCCGTTGAAAACTTCAATAATAATCCGACGATTCCGATTTTCTTAATTAGTTTAAAAGCCGGCGGTACAGGTTTAAACTTAACGGGTGCTGATTATGTAATTCACTATGACCCTTGGTGGAACCCTGCTGTTGAGGATCAAGCTACTGACCGTGCATATCGTATCGGACAAACCAAAAAAGTTTTTGTTTACAGATTAATCACCAAAAATTCGGTTGAAGAAAAAATTCAAAAATTAAAATCAAGAAAACGTGACCTTGTTGATAGTGTTATTTCCGTGGACAGAAATATTAGTAAATCACTTACTATGGATGACATTAGAGATATTTTCTCTGTTGATTAATTTAGTTTTAGGCATCAATGTAACAAATTGTAAAAAAAAGTTCCAAAATCCTAAAGTTTGACTTTTAAATGCCGATACTTATAACACAAGTAAGTATAAATAAGGAGTATCGGATATGGGTATGTCAGCATCTCAAGCAAGATTCCTCGGGCTAACCGCCAGAAAATCAAACGTTGAATATCAAGGACAACAAGTAAACCAACAACGTACTTCATTGGCAAATGAAAGTTCGGGTTTATTTAACCAAATGTTGGCACTTCAAGTTCCAACTCCTCCTTCAGCAACAGATTTTTATAGCATGGCGTACACCTTTGCAGGAAACGCAGCAAACGAAGAATTTAGAATTTTGAACTGGACAACAGGAACAAACCCTGCTGAGGGTTCTTACAATATTGATGTCAAAAAGACAATTATTGATGGAAAAACTGAAAAAAATCTATCTTTGCCGATTGGTACAACATTTGTTCCAACTCAAGATGATGATGGAAACAGAACTTACCAACTCAATATTCCTGATGACGATAAAGGAACTATCAACTACATTCTAAAAAAATCGGACAAGGACGTAGCTGGTCGCACAAACGGTGATACAGGTTATGTGCCAAGTTACAGTTATACAAAAAACGGTTATATGTATTTCATAAGTGAAGAACAAATCAATAAGGCATTTGAAACCGCTACTGAGTTAAATGGTATGCAAATAGCAACTGTCCTTGATGATAGCGTAAAAGAATCTTATTACAAATCAGAAAATACCGTTATTAATATGACGATTGAAAACGTAACAATGAAAACTGACGATTCCGGTCGATTTACTGGTATGAAATTTACAGATCCGGACACAGGATTGAATAAAGAAGTTGAACTTGTTATAGAAGAAATTCATGACGACGAAGGTTATGATGAAGCTATGCAAGAATATAACTTCAGAAAAATGATGTACGATAGAACTATTCAAGATATCAACACAAGAACTGAAGTAATCCAACAACAAGATAAATCTCTTGAGTTGAATTTAAAACAATTGGATACAGAACAAGAAGCAATTCAAACAGAAATTGATTCAGTTAAAAAGGTAATTGAGAAAAACGTTCAAGATACATTCAAGACCTTCGCATAATTATATGATTTTACCAATATTTCCTACATCATATACATTATTTTATTGACAAATACAAAAACATCCTTAAATAAAACAATGTGAAGTTAAATAGGGTGTTTTTGTATGTTATCAAAGTATTACAGCCATTTGCTCAGAAATGTAAAGTTTCGTAACAATGTGAACTTAAATCCTAAAGTTTTCAGCTTATTGTGCCGATTAATAGAACATAAGTGGACTAATAGGAGATAAGCACTATGGGAATGGCAGCATCGCAAGCCAGATTTCTCGGCTTAACGGCAAGAAAAACAAACGTTGAATATGAAGGACAACAAGTTAACCAACAAAGAACTGCTCTATCAAACGAAAGTGCAGGGTTGTTTAACCAAATGCTTGCACTACAAGTACCTGTTCCTCCATCTGCAACAGATTACTATAATATGAGATATACATACGAACAAAACGGACAAAATTATGAAATCATAAATTACTCCG
>JAFQTK010000067.1 GCA_017409065.1 bacterium | reverse complement strand
TTATGATATCAAATGCACAAGAAAAAGTAAATTCAAAAGACTTTGAATATTTCTTCAACAGAGATATTGCACCTCAACTCACAGCTTTAGAAAACGAACGATTATACACAATAGCAAAAATAAAACGATTAAAGAAAATATGCTCTATAATAACTATTTCAATAGTCGTAATTTGTTTTTATCTTGTTTTTCGAGAAGAAAATCTATTTATTTTACCACATGCAATTATATTTCCAACTGTAATAAGTATTTTTGTTTCTTTAGTTGTCACAAACAGCCCTAAAATTAACTTCTTGGATAAGACTAAAATTCAAATTTTTAATTCACTATTTTCTTTCTTAGGAGATTTTAAATACGAAAATTCATTAGAATATAAAAACCTGAACTACGGAAATATTCCTTTATTCAACGAAGTTCCACCACTTCCATCAGTAGATGACTGCATTATTGGTACATATAATAATCGTCCTATTCAAATAAATGAACTTTATATGAACTACAAAACAAGAAAAAGCTCTCCCATAGTCCTATTTAAAGGCTTATTTGTTTCAATAGAACAACCTAAAAATATTGAATCAACAATAATTATCTCAAACAAAAACTATAAATATAAAACAAAAAAATTACCGAAAATTAACGTTAATGACCAAGAAATTGATTATCATTACAATATTTCAGGACTAAACCCAGATTCAGACTACAATTATTTAACACCTGAATTATTTGAAAAGCTCAAAAAGCTTATCGAAATGAATGTAAATGCAGCGATATGTTTCCACCAAAATATGATTTACATCGGAATAATAACCGACAAAAATATGTTTGAAATTCCCTTCAACGAACCAATCACAAACATTTTTATATACAAAGAAGCTATAAAACAACTAAGCGAAATCCTTTCCATTGTTGATTACATACAGAAAAATAAGGAATAAAAAATGAGCCAAAATTTTGCCGATATAGAAAATTTTACCCAATTTTTCAGACGAAAAATTGAACCCAAACTTCACTCTTTCGAAAAACAAAGAAAAAGAACTCTTTTGCTCTGTAATATAACTTTAGTTATTGGTGTAATTCTCCAATTGTTCTTTTTGTTTGCATTCTTTACAAGCTCGAACTCAAACAGCAATTCAATTGAGTTACTATTTGCACCCGCAGTTATAACAGGAGTCATACATACTTTTATCAAAAAAAAATATACAAAAAAGGTAAAAGCTAAGATTTTTAATGCAATATTTTCTTTTCTCGGTGATTTTACTTACATTGAAAAAAATGAATATATAGTAGACAGATCAAAATACGAACAAATACCAATGATTGGAAAATTCAACAGAGAACCGGACATAGATGATTACATCAGAGGAACTTACAAAAATTTGCCAATAGAAATAGAAGAACTGTATCTTAGGTATGTTTATCATAGCAACAAACATCAACATGAAAGAACTGTGTTTGACGGTTTGCTAGTTACAGTACCACAGCTTAAAACAACTAATGCCACAATTATTACAGCTAATAGAAAATTCCATGATATTGAACAATTAAAAGACGAAGTTAAATTAGAAGACGTTGAATACCAAAAAATATACAAAACCAGCTCTGACAATCAAATCGAAGCACGTTATATCCTTACTCCAAAACTTATGGAAAAACTAAAAAGCCTAAATTCAAAAGGAATCACTACCGCATTATGTTTTATTAGAGGCGATATTTATATAGGAATAAAAACAGGTAAAGATATGTTTGAACCGTCCATAACAAAACCGGCAACAGACATATCAGGCTATAAAGACATAATTAACCAATTAAAAGAAACTCTACAAATAATTGATATTTTACAACTGGAAAAAAAGGCAATATTATAGTAAAATTAAAATAAACTGGATAGAATAATAGGAGAATTTTTATGTTAGGATTAATAATTTTTGTTGTTGTAGCAATTTGGTTGTATTCAGTCTATACAAAACTTATCAAAGCAACAAACTCAGTAAAAGAAGCTCGTTCAGGCATAGATGTTCAATTGAGAAAACGTTATGACCTCATCCCGAATTTGTTAACAATTGCTAACAAATTTATGGAACACGAAAAGGAATTATTAACAGAAATTACAAAACTTCGTACACTTGCAATGGAAGCACCAACAGGCAGTGCAGCTTCAATGGCGGCTAACGCAAAATTAGACAGTTTACTAGGTCAATTTAAAGTTTCAGTAGAAAACTATCCAAACCTAAAGTCTGACTCAACAATGCTACATGCAATGCAAAGCTACAACGAAACCGAAGAACACATAGCTGCATCAAGAAGATTCTACAACTCTGCTTTGAGCGAACTTAGAAATACTGCTCAAATTTTCCCCGGTAGCTTATTCGCATATCTTGCAAAATCAGAACTTGAAAGCGTATACTATGAAACTTCAGAAGAAGCAAGACAACCGGTTAATGCTGCTCAGTATCTTAAATAAATTTTATCAAATAACAGTTTAAAGAGAGCCAATTTAAAAACGGCTCTCTTTTCTTTTCCCCAAAACTCCTTAGTTAAACATTGCCACTCTTTTTTTCAATGCTAGTCCAGTAACGCCTCTAAGATTTGTGCATTTTTGTTTGCATAAGTGTTTTCACGAACTTTATTGCGATGAATATAAGTTCTTAAAGCTTCACGAATCAATTCACTTCTTGAACGATTTTCATTGTCTGCTACCTCATCAATGTTTTTCAAAAATGATTCGGGCATTGAAATCAAAACTCTTGCCATGTGTAATTCCTCCAAATATGTATTTTGCTATCTAATTCGTGGTGAAATGTGTCTTACATATATATAAACAATTTTTATCAAAAAAAGTTGCCTTTTTTATACGCAATTTATATACAAAAAATATAAATCCAAACATATCGGGCTTTTCCGACTTAACAAAACTTAATATATTAAATAATTATACCCATTTATACTATTGAAAAAACATACAGAGTTTGTAAAATTATTATAAAAAGGAGGCAACATGACTAACGATATGAATACCGAGAACAACAACGAATACAAAACACCTGATAATAAACCATCTTGGACAGATGGGAGCAGTAATACACTAAAATTTTTGGCAATGTGCCTGAGTGCATTTTTAGGCGGCTTTTTAGCTATCTTCGCACTTGGCGGAGTACTGTCACTCGGCCACCAAAACCTACACAAAATACAACATCAAAAACACTACACTCAAGAACAGTACAAAGCAGATAGAATCTTTGACGAAGAATTTAAAAAAATGCAAAGCCAATTAGACAAAGAATTTGAACTTTATTCACCTCGCCCACCAATGCCAATAACTATGCCAAAAGCATTACAGAAAGTCGTACAACTGGAAGAAAACCCTAATAATTATAAAGTTTATATTGACTTGAAAAAATTTGATAATAATGAAAAAAACGTCAATGTTACCGTAAAAACACACTCAATAAAAATTGATGGAAAAACTGCAACCAAAGACGAAAATCATCAAAGCTCATTTTCCTATATGCAAGATATTCCACTGGTTCAAAAGATAGAAACTTCTGAAGTAAAAAAAGAACGAATTGGTAACATGTATGTAATTACACTACCTTTTGAGGACTAAGTTTATATTCGAACGGCAATTTTTTAAATTTGACCAAAATCATTATGGCTTGGATAACGCTAATCGCCAAAAAGGACAAAGCTAATCCAAGCCAAAATCCTTTCAATTGCATTTTAAGCCCGTAAGCCATCCAAAAGCCTAAAGGCAACCCGAATACCCAATATCCTGAGATTATGCATATTGAAACCGTTTTTGTCATTTTTAATCCCTTTAGAACACCGCTCAGTGATGTTTGTAATCCATCCAACATTTCAAAACAAGCACAAACTATCAAAACAGGGATTCCGACTTCCAAAATTTTGCTGTCTGCTGTGAAAATTGCGAAAATTTGTTTCGGAAACAGTAGCAACGTAACAGTACAACCTGCCATAAAAACAACTGACGAAATTATCCCAACTAAAGAATATTTTTTTATTTCCGGTAGCAACTTTGCACCATTATAATAGCCAACTTTTATAGCTAAAGCGTTTGATAAAGACATTGGAACCATATAACAAATAGACCCCACAGTACAAACAATTGTATGAACAGATGCATATAATCCGGACTCTCTTCCAACTAAAACCGTAATCAAATTAAAGCCCAAAAATTCTAACAATAATGCAAAACCTATCGGATAGCCTATTTTGACGAACTGTTTGATAATAACTTTGTCAAAATATTTTTTAAAATCAATTAATCGCCAACAATAAATAAACATAACAACACCCATAAGTGTCCTTACGATTAAAGTTGCCACAGCAAGCCCCAATACCCCTAATTCCGGCATCCCAAATTTTCCAAAAACTAAAACAAAATTCAATATCAAATTAACAAACAATGAAATAACCAACAACAAATTAGGGAAGTTAACTATTTCATGAGCTTGCAAAAATTCTTTTAGACTTTGATAAACATACATACCAAAAATGGAAAATGCAGATACAAAAATATACTGAGATATCATAGGAACTAAATGTTCTTCAAAACCCATTTTGGGGATTATTGGAACAATAGCTAATGTGACAATGAAAAATATCACAGCCAAAAGCAATGAAAAATTTACAACCGAAAACAAATATCGTTTTGTTGGCTTTCTATCTCCTCTATAATTTGACAAAACGATAGAAATTGCAGACATTATACCAATGCCCACAATATAAATACAAAAAGCTATTGCATTTGCAATACTTATTGCCGCCAAAGTATCCAAACTATGTCTTGATGCAACAAAAACATCCACAGCACCAATAAGAATTTGCCCCAAATTACCTACTATCATAGGCATTGCCAACACTAACAAATCCCTTAAATATTTAAAATAAGCTTGCATATTCCTCCTTGATACTTAATAAGTATTATAACTTAAATAAACATCAATCCCAATGCTACAAGCACCAAAGGCGGACCAAACGGCACAGCTGTAAGATTTTCCGGATTTTCTTTTGCTGAGCGAATCATTTTTATACTGAAATACACAGTACAACCTACAATAAAAGCAAAATATGTATAAAGCAAAACTGTATTATCTAAAAGTCCCAAATAAAGAAGCACATAGAATAATATCATTGCTAAAACCAAAACAGTCAAAGAAACAATAATATCATACTTTTTAGCTTGAATAAATTTCTTAATCATAAGAGGCAACAAAATAACAACTTGAATCAATGCCCCCACAAGAGCTATCAAAGGCACAGCCGCATAACCAAAAACCGCACCTAACGCACCCAGTATAAAAGAATCACCTTCACCAAAAGCTCTTTGTCCAACAAAAAGCTTACAAATAAGGACCAATCCTTCTATAATCACAACACCTGCCAAAATTCCTAATAAAGCATAAACAAAACTTTTGTTTACAGAAAAATCATATGAAAAAATACTTAAATCATATGTTCCAAGTCCACGTTTGCCAATATCAAAAAAGTTATAAACCAAACCTAATCCACCTAATACATATGCATGTGCATCAAATATAACTTGCTCCTTGATATCCGTAACAGCCAAAACAACACACATAACGGCAAACATACACATAAATATAGTCTTAAGTGCTATGCCGTACTTAAGGAACAATGCCACAAACAAAACAGCAACAACAAATTCTACAATTGGATATTGAATCGATATTTTTTCTTTGCAAAAGCCGCATTTCCCCCTCAAAAACAAATAAGAGAGTATCGGAATATTGTGATACCATTTCAATTTATTTTTACAATGAGGACATTTTGAAGGAGGCAAAACTATCGATTCTTCCGTAAAAGCTCTAAGAATCACAACATTTGTAAAACTGCCAAAACACGCACCAATAACAAAGATAAAAAACAAGAAATAATAAAATTCAAACGTGTTCAGCTCAAACAAACTCACTGCGTTCCTCCTTCAGCCTGTATATACTTAAATAACGCACTTAATGCTTTTTTTATTCGTCTATAAACTTGCATATGAGATATTCCCAACTCTTTTGCAATATCAATTTGGCTAACATCTTCAAAATAATGCATTTCTACTATCCTCAGCAACTCAGGATTGAGTGAAGACATTGCCTGCTCAAGTAAAGTTCTCATTTCTTTTAAATCTTGTTTAGTTATCTCCTTTGTATCCGCAATTTTGTCATGCAAAGGATATTGGTCTTCTTCAGTAAATCCTGTAATTTGATCTAAAGAAATCATTTGTTTACGACGTTCAATATCTATAACCTCATAGACTTTACCCAAATCAAGCTGCAAATGTTCTGCAATTTCCACATCAGTAGGTTTTACACCATTTTCTTCTTCGAGATATTTGGAAATTTGGTAAATTCTAAATGCCAATTCCTGAATCTCTCTGGGGGCCTTAATCATAGCACACTTATCACGCAAGTAATGTCTAATTTCACCTGTAATCATATGCGTAGCATAGATTCTAAAATTCTTGCTACGAGAAGAATCAAAAGAATTAACAGCCTTCAACAAACCAACACTGCCAACCTGAATTAAATCATCAATAGGGTCAGTACTTCTTCGAGCAAGACCACACGCAATTTTTCTGACCAAAGGTAAACAAGCCATTACAATAAGATTTTGCAATTGCTGCCTAACTCTATCGCTCTTGACAGTCCTGTAACTATCAAGCCACTTATAAACCTCTACATAATTTACGTCGTCTTCTCTCATAAATCCTCTGAATTAATTATATCATACTCATTTAAATTATGAAATTTTATTATATAATATTTTTATGGATAAACTTATAAACGATTTAACACAAAAAGACGAAAACAAAGCCCTAAAAGCGGCTCAAGCAATCGTCAATGAAAAGAATGTAAATGCTTTTAAAAAGCTTTGCGAAAAATCTGATTTCCTTTTTGACTTTGTCAAAAACAATGTAAGAAACAGACTTAAAAAGGCAATTAATCAAAATAACTACCAAAATATAAAAGCCTTTTTCGAAATCTATGATGAAAATTATGCTGATACACTAATAGAATCACTATCTAAATACGCTTCAGAGGAGCTTTCTGATGAATTATTGGAATTACTCCAGAATGGAACGACATCACAAAAAAAATACGCAGCTAAATATTTCAGCATAATTCCCGATACAATTGCTCAAGATACATTAGAAGAATACGCTTTTGGGTCAGACATGGAGCTGGCAATCAACTCTGCTCAAGCACTCGGTGCAATGGGTGCTAAAAATATCTATAACAAAGCAATAGAAATGTTAGCAACAAACGATGAATTTGAACTTATTAAAGCTGTAAGATTTTTGTCCGCATATGCAGATAAATCAGCAGTTAAAGAACTACTAAAAACATTAGAAACAACTTCTGCAGGTGAAAATATTGCTGCAGAAATCCCTTATTTAATGTCAATTCCAGAAATGTTGGAAGTTCACGACAAAGACAGTGTCTTAACCTGCATAGATTTTATACTACTTGGATTGGGAGAAATTATTCCGCTTTCGGAAGTTTTTTCTTATGAAATATACAATGTGATTGAAACACTTATCAATGCACCGACAAACAGCCACATAGCACAAGTCTTGCTAAGAGCATACGAAAGATTTTCAACACTAAATGAAAATGACGAATATTCCTTTGATGAATCTAAAGATGTAAAAAAAGAATTAAAAGAAATTTTTGAACTTTTAGACTCACAACCAAAAGAATTTTGGGATGCTCAAAAATCAATCATTACAGAAGAATTAAAAACATCCAAACAAAGAAAAATAGCTGCATTAGAAGTAATTAGAGCCTTAAACATAAAATCAACCGAAAAAGATTTAATAAATTTTATTGAAGAAACAACAGACGAACAGCTAATTATTCTCGCAGTCGGAGTAGCAAGAAGTTTAGACATAATAAACAAACTTAACAAAGAAAAGATAGAGGCTAAGATTTCTAATGAAACATCAATAGCAATCTTAAAAAGTTATTTTATTTAGTTCGAAAAGGAGATACTTTATGAATTTTGACTCATACATTGTTTCAGAAACCAAAACAGCATTTT
>JAFQTK010000066.1 GCA_017409065.1 bacterium | reverse complement strand
ATTCAAATTCCAATACCACAAGCCAGCTTAACTAGGATAATATTATAACTACCGCCGACAAGGGCAATTCTTTTCCCACTATTTATATATGCGTAATCACACATATAAGTAGAATCAGAACCTCCAACCTCAGTAGTTAAAGATACTAAAGGATTGGATTCGTCATAACCTAAAGTTTTTGCGTAACCCTCTTTAGCAGTACTTGTAGCACCCTCAGCAGGTTGAAACAACGCATACCCAACTTTTTTATAAGGTTCTATAAATGTATCAACTTTATATTGATCCGGTTCATAACATACATAAGCCTCATAATCATTTATATTTATACCGTCGATAAATTTCCAGATATTTCCGAAAATATTTTCAATTCCACGATATATTATACCATTTTTGCTCGCACTATTCAAGCAGCCAGACTTCATTCCTAAAGAATCGCATTTACCAGACTTTTGTCCTAAGTGGTGGATTACACTAGAAGTAGTAGTAGTGATAGCGTCTCCGTCGAAGTTAATTGCTACTCCTGTAACATCTCCAACGGAATAATCTTCTTTAGAAGTGATTATTCTATTAGTAGCAACATTATTATTCCATGCACTAGCATTACCAATACCAATAACTTGTCCTACATCAAAATAAGCGGCTACTGACGTTGATACTATAATTCGATTTACGCTTGATTCAGCCACTAAAGCTTTATCGGCGTCGCTCATTCTATAACCAGTTTCTCCATTACCTAAAACAGCTTGAGAATTATAATTCGCATATTCAACTAGATATAGCATTTGTAATACAAAATAACGATAATCTAATTGTCCGAATCCAGTACCTAACGCTTTAGATAAAGTTCTAAATGATGTTATATTACGTGATACTGCAGGGAATGTGTCATTCTTAGAATGAATAGAAGTTCCGTCATAAGAAGACTCGTATCTACCTACAGAGAACGCTGGCGATTTAATAAATCCGTCAATAGCGTATTTACTAATCTTAATATATTCGTAATTATCTTCTACATATCTCTTATAGTAGAACTCAGGAATATAAGTTAATACTTCGCCGTTGCTTCCGTCAAAAGCAAAGTTGGAATCGCCATAGTCAGCAACTCTTTGTTTAGTAGCTGTATCATAGTTATAACTTATAATATCAGACCACGGATAAATAGAATCGAAATCATTTTCTCCAACTTCGCCATTTTTACAAGCATTAGCCACTAATCCGACAGCGTCGTCTGTTCTTTCCCATGTACTAGCAGAATTACTGTCTAAACTTCTTTTAATTCCGTATACTGTGGTATTTTCAACCATAATATTTACGCTTTTATCTTCCTTAATAGTTTGTTCTAAACCATTTACAAAGATTTTCTCAATTTTATTTACTTGAGCTTCTGATTCTACAGCTTTTAATTTATTCTTTTCGTCTGTAGTATAATCATTCGTTGATAATCCTTTACCAGTAACTTTATCAACTTTACCAGAGATGTCGATATTTACGTTTTTTGCTGCGTCTGGTGCAACATTAACGTTATTAACGGAAATACTGTTAATAATATTAGCTTCCGCATTCTTAGCAATATTTTCTAGTTTTTGCTGTAAATCTTCGCTAAAGAAACCTCTATAATATGCTAAAGAGTTCCATGCAGTTTCTCCGTCTCCAATTTTAAACTGTTTAGTATCTGTTTCATACCCTTGCTCTCCTAAAGAGAGAATAGGATTATACTTTTCCCAGTTTTCTTTCGTGTCTCGTCTGATTTTTATTCTTTGTGCCATTATGCACCACCTCCATTTAGATATTTACTATCAGCTTGACCGCCGTCAACTTCTGCTCTTAGAGTTTTAACTTCTGCTATTAGTGCAGTAAGTATAGGTAAGTTTTCGTCTTCATTTATTACCGTATCTTCGTCTAATAATTCACTTCTAATAAACATAGTTCCTAGAGCAAAATTAGTTAAACGTTGCTCCTCATTATATAACGATAATTCGAATCTAATATTACCATTAGCCTTTAATAGACTAACATCTAATAACAATTCGTCTTCTTTTAATTCTTGAATAGAACCAGAGCCGTCAGGAAAGAGGAACTTTATTACTTTCCTTTCGGCTTCTGCGTTCTTAAAAACAAACTTAAAAAGAACAGAATCGCTATCGTTTTTTACAACTTTTATAGGTCTATCAGGCTCAATAACTCCATTAAGGAAGTCAACATACAATTTATAAGTATTTATCATACTACGCCTCCATATTTCTTTTTATAAGTTTCTCTTATAAATGCCATTTCAATTTCAAGATACCCATTTTCAACATCTAATCTTTTTATAATGGCTTCGTACTTATCATAAAAAAAGAATATTGTTTCGTATTCTTGTCTTGTATGACTATCTCCATTATGTAAAGAATTAGCAAAACTCAGTATCTTATATCTTAGGCTGTCTTTTTCGTTATGATCTATTTTTTCGTGAGTACTTTTTATTTCGTCTTGTATCGGAGTCAGTTTATTATCTAATATTTTTGATACAGTTTTAGCAATTACTCCAATAGCTCCGAGGTAAGCACTTACTTGTAAAATAATTTCTCCCATGATACCTCCTAATTACCTTGTATTATTTTTATTATCTTTATGTCATTACTTGAAGTTTTGCTGCTATTAAGAACAACTTTACAATAAGAGCTTACTGTAATTGCTTTCTCCTTAACAACAATATTTTTCATATATACAGTACCAGTAGCAGCGTCTAATACAGCTAAGGAAACTGTTTTATTTATCGGTTTATCAATTCTAACACTATTTAAAATATTATTAGCCATAAACTCGATTATTATATATTCACAATTTTTGATAGAAACATCAAGATCCATATTAACTTCTGTTCCTGTGCTATTATCATAAACTATTGATTCATAAGGCGTATAATTTCCATTAAGATATAAACCGTCTTTTCCGTTTTTATCAGGTATACAGTTAATTCCTAATTTTTTCTTACGTAACGCCATTAAAGGAATACCGTTTATTAGCGGAGCAGTAAACTTCTGTTCTTTAACTTCGTCTTGTATAATGAACTCAAATTGATAAGTAACTCCTGTTTCAAAGTTACCGATTATAACTTCACTTAAAGTTATCTTACCGTTAGAACTATCAAAATCGTATTTCTGAGCTGTTTCTGGCATTGTACTAGTTAAAATATCAACCCAATCGCTATACTCAGAAGTTTCGCTATTTTTATATCTATACTTAAATACTTTAACTTTATTTTTATTTACATTATTGTATTTAATAAGAGATATTGCTCCAGAAAGAGCCATACTTGTTTCTTCTTCGTAATTATTTTTTCTTTTTAGATTTATTGTTGGTAACGCAGGTATAGAATAAGCTATAAAACTTATAACTTTTTCTACCGTTGTCATAAATCCTCTTGAATCTATCGCACGTACTTGGAATAATATATCTCCACTAAGATTTAGATTAGGAATAGTTATCTTTCTATTAGTAGTATCTGTTGTCTGATATACAGAACCATTAACTATAACTTGATATTTAGATATAGAAGCTTGATTCTTAGCGGTAGCAGCACCACATACTATACTAATTGAATTATAATTTTGTAACATTACTTGATTGGTTCCTAATACACTATTAGAAATTGAATTATTATTTTGATACGTCCATGATGTAAATGTAGGTTGATTCCCAGAACTACTTATTGTAATAGTTCCTGTTTTAGTTTTATTGCCTATATTAGCACTTCTTGAATAAGTTATACATTTTACAGATATAGTCGCTTCTGGAGTAGCACTCATAGCACTATAAATAGCCGTTAGTTCAGAACTGTTAGGCGTCCATTCTGTACTAGTTCCTACGTTATTGATAGTTTTAATCAACTTACCAGCTACGCTAATCTCTAAAGAATGTGTGTAGTAACTTTTATTTCTGCTAATCGTAAAGGAAGTTTTATTTCCTACAGTAAAACTAAAATCATTAGACACAGTACTAGCTACAGGATTACTAGCTGTTCCTGTCTTACTAGCTGTTCCTACGTGAGTAGTACCATTATAAGTAAGGACTTTTATTGTTGAATCTGTGCCTTTTGCCAACATTGATTCAACTTCTGCCTTAGTAGGAGTCCATGTTACACTAGTACCAACATCTGATATTTCTCTAATAACAGTAGAACCTATTAAAAATTGTACTTTATGAGTAAAGTTAGAACTAGCTCTACTAATTGATACTGTTACAGCGTCTCCTTTGGTATAACTAGCACTAGAACTAATAGAACTAGCTCTAGCGATAGTAGAACATACCATATTAGTTGAATTTTCCTGATAAAACTTAGGATTAGTCCAACGAGTAGTATCTCCATTACCATAGTAAAACATCTGCTTTATATAAGCGTTTAAAGTTAAAGAACCGTCGCTATTATTATTGAAAGTAGTAGAACCACTTGCAATAACATCTCCAGAGTTCCAACTAGTTTTTATTGCACCGCCTGTATGGTGGTCGTATAATACTTTCCCACCTAAAGAAACATATAAAGCATATAAATAAGAATAAGGTGTTCCCTCAACAGTAATTTTCCAATCTACAGTAGTCTGATTGGTTCCTCCGTCTGTTTGAGTTATTTTTGTAATAGTTAGTCGACAACGGTTATCTGTTTTACCTGATACGTGAGGACTGTATTTACAATCTAAATAAGTAGGACTTATACTAGCCATACTACGACACCTCCTTATCGATAAGAACAATATCTAAGCCGTCAGTAACAGCAATCATTCTTACAATTACTTCGTTTTCTTCTTTACCAACTTCTATGCTTTCGTCAACTTGAAGTTTTGTTACTTCTGTAGTGTCTTTATTTAAAGTAAATACTCGAATATATCTTCCGTTTACTTCATAATAACCAGCAAACTCGCTAGGAGATATAATTGTATAACCAGAATACATATTATTACGAATCATTACACCGTCAATATCAACTAATACCTCAGACGTATATAATTCGCCACTAGCTTGTTTCCATTGTTGTTTAGAATCGCCTGTATTAAGCAATAAATCAGTTATATATATTTCTGTATTAGCAGCACTTATGATTACTTTAACTGAGTTACCACTAGCTACGAAAGTATGACTATATGAGTCATTTTCCATAGATTGATTATAAATAGTTGTTTTAGAACCATTTTCAATAGCTATACTAGCTGTACCTAAAGCATTTATTTTTCTTACTAAGAATGATAGAGTATATTTTTTTCCTGTACTTACAGGTATTTCTTGTTCTATGACTCCAGTTTTAAATAGCCACGCACGACCAGATAAACTATTGATCCTAGTCCAATCATTTTCTATATAAGCAGCTGTACCACTTTTTAAATCCCAGAACTTTGGAATATTTTTATTATCATTGTCCCAAGCATAACCAACACTATTTTTAATTAAGTTATCACTACCTGATTGTTGAATAGTAGTAGTAACAGTAGAGGAAGACATTTCAATCTTAGTTAATTTTGTCTCTAATTCTGATGTTTCCTCGTTTAACGCTGTAATCATTCCTTTGATTTTATCAACGTTAAGCATAGTATTTTTAATCATTTGTCCTATGCGTCCAGCACCTTTATATTCTTGTTCTGTTTTTGATTCTGCAGTAGCACTAATTTTAGATTTAAAAGCACCATTATAAACATAGTTAATATTCATAATAATACCTGTTTTATCATTTCCGTTTTTATCTCTAAGAGTAATAACATCATGATCTAAATTGTAATTACCTAGTACCATTTCAGAAGAAAAACCATAATAACAGAAATTACTTAATTGCCCTAATAATAGAGGAGCGTAAGTTTCTCTATCAGCATTAAGAATTAAATTGTTAGATATTCTTACTTCGCTTAATCCGTTAGTTTTTATGCTTTCTTCGTCTTCTGCGATTATCACATCATAATCAGTTGAACCGCTTTCGTCAGTTTCTGCTAATACAACTCTATTGATATAACTTACATAGTTACCAACATTTAAGTTCTTATAAACTCTAGGAGTTAAAACATAATCAGTCGTATTGTAGAACTTGATATATAATTTATCGTCGTCGCCGATTTTAGCATTTGATAAACTAGATTCTGCTATTATTCTAATTATTTCTCTATATGTAGCACCGTCTACATAAAATTGAGAGTCGATTATCATACCAGAACACCAAAAATCCGGAGTAGCTAATTGTAATCCGAATTTATTACATATCAATTCAACTATTTTTCCTCTAGTACAAGGGTAAGGGAATGTCATATCGCATTTTTGGTCTAACATATAAGAAAGGTCTTGCAGATTGTATTCTGTTTTATTAGCAACAGTTTCGCTTTTTTCTTTCTTAATACGATAAGTACCTTTTTTAGTGTAGTAAACATTTTCTCCGCTTTCATAACCGAAGTATATTTCTATATTTTTATCTTCTAAATTATATCGCCACAAACCGTCAGCAGACATAGGGTTTAGAATCTTGATTCTAGCTGTTTTAGCATTAAAACAACCGAATAACTTTTCTAAATTATCATTTATTTCGACTTCTTGTAAGTCAGTAGAAGAACGAATGTAGCTATATTCGTCAGAGTCGTCAGCATTTCCGTCGTGAGCTATACCACCGTCTAAGTCTTCAATCTCATAATAAACATCTGCAAAATCGCCGTCTATTTCTGATTCAAAAGTAGAATTACTTAAACCTCCGTCTGATACCTCTGATTCGTATATAGTATCGGCTTGTCCGCCGTCCATATCTTCCACCTTATAAACAGAATCACTAAAGCCCCCGTCTATATAGTTAGGGGCTGTAGGATCTCTGTATCTTATATAAGCTTTGATTCTTTGAGTTAATCTAGTAAAGTATTCGTTATTCATTATATCGACCTCTCTCGACGTCTCTATAAGCTATAACTTGGAAAGTAAAATCTTGGCAACCGTCTTTAGTAGGTTTATGTAAATGTCTAGCACCCGGACAATAATAATCATTTATGTAGTATTTACCAGATTCTAAATTATACCATTTAACCCTAAAAGGCTTAGTTTTTATCATTTGTAAAATTAAAATCATTTCTCTATAGTTTGTAGTTCCTACAGATATTTCTAAATCCGGAACTCTTGCAACTTCATAAGTAGTAAGGTCTGCCTCTGCGTTACGCTCAGCAGAACCCTCTACAGGATTAAGTATAGGAGATACGTTTAATACCTTAGGAACTTTAACAAACTGTCCTTTATACTCGATATAACATAAAGAGTAGATAGGTTCATACGAAATAGAGTTTAATACTTGTTTTAGTAATTCGTCTTCATTCATATTAACACCTCCTATAGTGGGTTATACCCGAGTTCGTTGCTGTATGCGTCTACAGCGTCAACAAAAACTTTTCCAAGTGCAACACCGTTAGCGTCAACTAATTTAAGAGTTCCACTCATTTTACCAGATTTACCGCCGATTTTATCAGCCCATTTACTCATAACACCGTCGAATACTTTAGCCATTTCACTTTCTTTAGATACGATTTCAGGATTGAATCGAGCGTTATCATATTCTGCCATAACTCCAACTGTTTCTTTGAATAAAACTCCACCATTTTCGAATTTTTTAATTTTAGGAATATCGAATCCCCATTTTTTACCTCCGATAACAGGTACCCAATCAGGAACATCAAAACTTATTTTATTTATTCCAGAAATAAAGCCGTTAAGTACATCAATAATTACATTAAGGACACCTTTAACAACTCCAGAAAGAGCGTCCCAGATTCCTGTAAATATTTGTTTGACTCCCTCCCAAGCTTTCTTCCAGTCGCCAGTAAATACTCCAGTAATAAACTTAATAATTCCGCTTAATACTTTCATAATTCCGCTGACTAAATCACTTATAACGCCTAAAATCGAACCAGCAACACCGATAACAGTACTACTTAGGAACGACCATACAGGAGCTAATACTTTTAATAACCAGTTAACAATAGGAGCTATAAACTTGTTATATAAATCTAAAGCACAATCGATAACTGTAGCAAGGAAATCTCCGATTGATTCAATCATTCCGCTTAAATGTTCGTCCCATAACCACGACATTGTTTCTAAGAATGGAGTAATTATTGGTTCTAAGACATTGTCCCAGATAGATTGAAATAATCCAATAGTAGTAACAACAAACTCTCCGATACCGTCCATAATATCTTTTCCGTATTTATTCCATAAATCCAATAGGATTCCTGTAAAATCAGACCACGCCTTAGTAAGATTCTTAATTAAAGGATCTATTGCGTCAGTCCATACAGAATTAAATAACTCAACCATACCCTCAGTAATAGGCTGTGAGTATTCGTTGATTGTATCTCCTAGAGTAGTCCAGAAACTAGTCCACAATTCTGTAATATTAGTTAAGATTGTCTCAACATCTAATCTAATATTTTCCCATGTTAATTGTAGATTTTCCCATAGTGCAAGTGCCATAGCTACAACGAAATCATATAAAAATTGAATATATGATTTTACAGCGTAAACGTATGACTGTACTATGTCGCTATTCCATACAGATTCAAACATACCTTTCATTTGTTGTAATTTCTTATCAATTTCCTCGAAAGCAGTATCTAAACTATCGGTAGCTGTAGTAACATCACTAAAGTCATAAGGATCACTTAATCCAATTCCTCCAGAACCACCGCTACTAGAGTCCGAACCTCCAGAACCGCTATCTAAAACATTTAATTTATCAAAACTCTGTAATCCTGCCAGAGCTTTTTCGGTTTCTTCTGCCGCTTCGGTAGTATCTTCTAGGCTAGAGCCTAAACTTTCTACTGCTGCAGAAGCGTTTTTTGTTTCTGGCTTAACACCAGTTATCATATAGACGAATCTTTGGAAGTATTGACCTGCAAGAATTAGTTTTTCCATTACCATATTTAAAGCTTTTATGATAGGTGTAAGGACTTGTATAAAAGAACTACCTAAAACACTCTTAAAAGTGTTCCATTGTTCTGCTAATACACGTGTTTGGTTAGCCCAACTGTCAGAAGTTCTTGCGAAATCTCCTTGAGCGTCCTTAGTAGTATCAAGCAAATAATTATAACGGATTAAAGCTTGTTCTGCTTGAGTCATTGAATTATAGGATTTATCTATTCCTTGAGATAGAGCGTAAGCTTCTAAGTTAGCAACAGACATATTGATACCTAATTGTTTTAATGGCTCAGTTTCTCCAGAAATACCTGCACGTATTTTTTGGAAAGCTTCGTCTCCTGATAAGTTATAGAATGAAGCCATATCTCCGGCAAGTGCCGTCATGTTCTGAGACATAACTAGTACTTCTTTATCTGATAACTTCATACTTTTTAACATAGCTCCCATAGTGGAAGCATATTTTTTAGCAGATAATTCGCTTAAACCTAAGCTTTTAACTGCATTCTTTGCAAAATTATCTATAATGGCAGAACTTTCGCCGAAAACAGTATCAACAACGTTCTGTACTTCTTGTAAGTCAGAAGCAGCTTGAATACACGCTTTTGAGAAATTATAGATAACTTTAACAGAAAAAGCGGCAGCAACAAGTTTAGTAATTCCTTTTAAACTCGTTCCAATTCCGCTGATTCCTTTTTTTAACTTAGCGTCGTCTATTTTGGTGTCAATAACGATACTACCGTCTGCTTGTCTAGCCACTTTTAACCACCTCCTAGAGCGATATTAAGTTGTTCTTGGAAGTCTCTTTCTTTTTCCTCCTCTGTTCTAGTGTCAGGTATTGCATATAACAATTTCATTTCATTATAGAATTTACGTTGTTTATCTGGCATTTTTGGATCTATTTCCATACCTCGATATTGCATTATTTTTACGAGCTTTGTTTTTTCAGTAAGTCCGTTAAATAACATCTTGAATCTCCACCAATGAATATTCTCGACAGTTAAATCGATTCCGTACTGTTGTTGAAAAGCACTTATTATATATGCTTGGTCGAAGTTATAATCCAGAATACGGGCTGTCGTTCTCTTAATACGAGGACGTCTTCCGCCTGACTGTTCTTCTTCGTCAATTTCTCCCATAGTATAAAACCACATTATAGCGTCAAACGCTTCTTTTATTTCCTCCGTAGTTTCCATAGGAGGTAGGTCTTTATACCATAGTTTTATAGCTTGAATTACTTTCTCATAGGGAGTAAGGTTCCTGTCTGTCATAAGTTCAGTAAATATAATCCCTATATAAAAGTTTGTATTTAACAAAAAAGAACTACCGTTGACTTTTACTGTCTTCGGTAGTCCCTCTATTAACACATTCATTCTCGATTTTTAGCTCTTTCAGAAGAATACTCAATCGCAATAACATCTTTTGTTGCTTGGCGACAGATACCGATTAACTGACTTAGTAAATAGAGAGGACGTATATAAGAGTCCATATTCTCTCCAAAGAGTTCAACAAAAGTTCCGCTTCCTAAAGCTAGATCAATACCGTGTTTGCATTTTTCTAAAGTAGAAACAAGTTTTTGTTCTTCCTTTAAGTCCTCAGAAGAATCAAGCATTTTAACTTCTTCGCCAATTCTTTCTATTTCCCTAAGTAATTCGATACTGTCTGTATTAAAATAACAGATTTTACCGTCAATTTTTAGTTTTTTAGTCGTTTCGGGAAGTGCTATTTCTATAACATTATCAACAGCCTCCACGGTATTTATATTTTTATTTTCTTCCATATTTTTACCTCCATATTTTTTTTAAAAAGCTATTAGTTAGCAGCTGTGAATGATTTTGTAGTAGGATTATAAGAACCCTCTATCTCTTGTCCGTTTTGGTGGATTTCAGCTTCAACAGCTAAAACAGCTCCACCGTCTCCAGAACCGTCATTCGTACAGTTAACCATAACTTCAAACTTTTTAGCTTTATATGATCCTGCTTCTGATTCGATTGGAGCGTATTCATCATATTGAATAGCAGTAGTGATAACGTCGTCTCCTAATTTATCATAACAACTTACAATAAAGTCGTTAGCAGGATCCCCAACAACTCTGTCTCCAGTTAAAGAGTAGATTGTTTGCATACCTGTTTTATTAGAAGTACCTTTACCAGCTTCGTCAATATAAAACTTTTGGTCGATAGTAGAATTACTAGCTTTTGTGAAGTTTGTAAATCCTTTACCAACTCTTACATAATTTTCTTTATTATCTGCTCCTGTTTTGTCGTCAATAACAAGAACACGATTACTTACTAACGGTTTTTTCATTTATTTATACCTCCTTATAGTATTCCACCTTATAAATGGCTTGATAAGTAACTGTACCGTCTTTAGTTCTCGAATAAAGACCGGGAGTTCCAGTCATTTCGATATTTACAGTTAACTTACCGTCTTGCAAAACAATTTCTTGTTTATGCTTATCGAAATAATCAGATATATTCCATAAAGGTTGGATTATACCTAATTTATCAGTATTAGTATTTTGAGAATAAATCGCAAAAGCGAAACTACCAGTTTCGTTTCCAACTATATCTTTTTCGATATATTTTTCTCCTGTTATTTGTTGTAGAGACATTGACAATCCTTTAGGAGCAATATCTTCTAATTCGATACAACAGGGCAATCCGATTTCTTTTAAACGTTCATTAAGATAATCTAAGACACTTTTAACAATAAGCACATCTGTACTTTTAGTATTACTCATAATCTACCTCCAGCTAATTTTTTAGCAACTCGAACCCATTTATCTTTATGTGCTGCTTTAGCACGTTCAAAATAAAAAGTATCAGTCCCGGGTTGTGTATGTCGCTGTATTACGTGTGTTCCGTCAGCCCAACAACCATAATATTGATATGCTGCATATACAACACTCCATACAAGATAGTCGTTAGGATTTCCTATGCTAGGTATAACACTTTCACGTAAAGTATTACTTACCATAGGAGTAAAAACATTCGTATCTTTAGCAACTTCATTTTTTAACCATTTTCTTGCACGGTCGTAGCTACCATTGAAAGAACGAGCAACTTTATTCTCGTTAAAATCAATTTTAACTTTCATTAAGAGCCTGTTATTTCAAAATGATGTATGTCGCTACCCATAGCATATTCTGGTCTTACACTATCGATAGAATAGTGTTCTCCACTAGGTAAATCCGTTTCAATAGCCCCTAATCCTATATAAGTATCAGTATCAAAGGTAAAATAACCTGTTTTTAATTCTAATTCTTTAAAAGATTCAGGTTCAATATAAACGCTATCGCATTGAATTTCAGTAGGGAAAACAAACAATCTAAGACTACTAGCGTTAGATTCTCCCTCTTTAGTGGATTGTTTAGCAATAGTGTGCTCATATCTTACGTTTTCGATAATAGTACGTTCATAAGTAAAACCGCCAGTATGATTACTCGCGATTTGATTCCATACAGTAATAGTATGAGGAAACATTAACGTAAGCTCCTATTAAGCAATCCAGTAGGAAATAAGTAAAAATCAACCATAGGGCTGACTTCAATACCGTTTATTGTTTCTACTTTTTGCTCTGATTTAGAAGCTTTAGTATAGTTATAGCTTCCTATCGATTCACTTACAACGTTAGTTTTATCAACAGCGTTAGTGCCTCCGTCTTTGACTAGTTTTTTAATTTGACTAGCCGTAGCTTTCTTAATTCTGTCTTTAATAAAATCGGAATAGTTTTCAAAGTTCATAGCTTTATTCATAGTTTTATAATCAATGATTCTGCTAGCAATTTCTACTAATTCTTCGAATACTGGTACAGTAATCTTGGACTTAGTAAAATTGATGTAATAATCATAATCAATATAATTCATGAAACCACCTACTTATCTTCGTTTTCTTCTGCGTTTTTGTCCTCATTTATAGGCTTTTCGTCCTTTTTAATTGGCTTATTGTACTTTTCGACCTTAAAACCTAACATTTTAAACCATAAACGTAGATTCTCGTCTAATTTTGTGATACAATTACCATTTTTGAACTTATAACCAGCAAACTCTCCATTGAATTGAGAGTCAGGGGAGATAACTATATACATAATTATTCTCCTTTCTCAGGATCCTCGTTTCCTAGTTCTCCAGATTCAGGATTTCCAGCAGGTGCTCCTGTTTCAGGATTTCCAGTTTCAGGATTTCCGTCGTTATTTGATAACGCTTCTAATTCTGCCTTTTTATCAGCGATTAGTTTTTCAATTTCAGCGTTAGTAGCTTTACTTTTAACCTCGATACCTAAATCAGTAGCGATTTTAGTTAATTCTGCTTTAGTAAGAGGTTTTACTTCTTCTTTTTCAGGATTTCCAGCAGGTGCTCCTGTTTCAGATGTAGCAGCAGGGGTATTATCTTCTATTTCTTCGATTGTATAACCCTTGCTTAAAAACCATTCCTTAGTAAAAGCGTCAATTTCAGCAGTTCCAATTCCGTCAGTGAATACAATTCCACTTACTAAACCGCGATACCCTTTTTCAGGGGCTATAATTTTTACCATATTTTTTCCTCCTATAAAAATTAAAGTAAAAACCTTTCCCGATTAAGAGAAAGGCTTTTATTATTCTGTAGCTTCAACAACTTTAAGCTTTCTGATAGCACATACAGCTCTAGTAGTTTCAACAGCGATAGCTCCAACCATTTCAACTTCGCCTTTTTTAACTGCTCCAGCAGTTTTAAAGTCTGGGTAGTAATGTTTGATAATATCGTTACCGTCTGGACTTACACCGTGAACTTTATCTTCGCCGATTACAACACCGTATAAAGATGTTTCTCCAGCAGCACTATTAGCTACGATAGGGCTTAATTCTTCGCCGTCAGCACCAGTACCAGGTTTATCTCCCATATCTACTAAGATAGATTTACCATATTTGATAATTTCTTCTCCGAAAGCGTCCTTATCATAACGAATATTTGGAACTCTATCAGCAATAGTTTGGAAAACAGCGTACATATCACTATTCATTAAATAGTGTGTAGGTTTTTCAACCATTTTAGCTTCTGCTCTACGTAATAAATATAAGAATGTCTTATAGTTGTTATCGATAGCCTCAGAAGTAGATAAATCTAATACAGTATCTGTATTATATTCTGTAACAGTTCCTTTTACAGCTTTATCAATTCCGTCGAATCCGTCAGCGTCTACAGCAACGTCTCCGTTAATGAATTGATCCAAGAAATAAGCTCTTGTAGCTTTAGCTTTTTGAGTAGCTTGGAATTGTACGTGGTCTACTACTTGTTTTTCGTCGTTAGCAATAACACGGTCTAATTCGTAAGCTCCTCCCATAACTTTTAATACTACAGTTTCTGGTGTAGTTTTAGTTTCTTGAGAAGTATATTCTCCGTTAATTTTACGAGCTCCAGCTTTTGGTTGTGTAGTAATTTTATTAAACACATAAGCTAGAGTTTTACCACCTTGTGGTTTAACAGTATTGTCGAATGGAATAGAATCCAATAAAGGACATTTTCTAAACTCGTCAACAATCTTGTTAGTTAACTTACTTTGAGATAAGTTTTGTGCGTCTTTTAATAAAATAGCCATAATTTTTCCTCCTAATTTCTTTATTTAGCTTCGCCGTAGATATTTTCTCTAATTTCGTCAGCGATTGTTTTTTCTGGCTTTGGTGCACCACCTTGAGGCATACCTCCGTCAGTAGGAGCTTCATTGAATAGGTATTTTTTAGAATCACGAATACTACTTATTTGTTCGTCGATACCTGATAGAGCACCAGTTTTCTCGTCATAAGTAATATTATCTAAGTTTAAATGAGCTTTTAAAGAAACAGCGTCAATAGTTTTAGAGTTAGCGATTGCTAAATCAATAGCACTCATACGTTTAACGTCTGCTAAATCCTTTTTACCTTGAGCCTCTAAATCTTTATTAGCTTGTTGTAACTTGTCGATTTCTTCCTGCAATTTAGTAGGATCTACTTTCTTTAATTCTTCTAATTGTTGAGTAAGTGTTTTCTTTTCAGTAGTAAGAGAGTTAACCTCTGTTACTTTTTCGTTAAAGTCATTCTTAGGTACATAATACTTAGGAACTTCCTTTTTTACACTTTCTACAACATTCGTAACCTTTTCTTCTTCAACTCCTGCGTTTGTTAAAATCTCTTTTAACCAATCCATATTTTATCTTCTCCTCTCAGTTTTTATTCTGCTTGTAGGCAGTAAAGTCGAAATAGCTGCATAATAAATATGCTTTATTCTCTTGCAATCGAGTAACCATAATCACAAAAAAACCAGCTTTCGCCAGTTTTTCTATAAATTATCACAATACCATATTAACACTTAATTAGTGTAACTGAGGTGTAATTATTCATTGTCTGTAATAATTCCCTCAACAAAACGTTCTCCACCTTGTACGTTAATAATTAACTTCTTTTCTTCAATAGCTTTAGTTAATACGTCTATTTTAGCTTTAATATCGTCAATTTCAAACCAAAACTCTGGGAATATAGTAGTATCGTATTCGTCTTTTTCAAACATCTTACAATATTCATATTCTAACTTTAAATATTCGTCATTCATTTTAATTCCTCCAATATTTTAGCGATTCCAGAATATGTCTTATCTAATTGTTCCATTAACTCAGGACAATTATTGCGTAAATATTCTAATTGTTCTGTATAATTTCCCAGTCTCATTTCAACGTAATTAGCAAAGATTTCCGCATTTTCTTTCTTTACTTTACCGTCAGTAGTAAAGCCTACGATAGAATGGTCGTTGTAGTATGAATAACCATGGGAAGCAATAAGATTCTTAGAATTATATGCAGATCCACTAGTAATAGCGTCATATATATCAGAAACACAACTCCATTTATTATAATCTACGTCGCTATCAATAGCTTTTTTATATAACTTAGATAACTCTTTTTTCATTGTATTTTTTATAATAT
>JAFQTK010000065.1 GCA_017409065.1 bacterium | reverse complement strand
TTGCCCATAGGGAATAAGCTGTAAAACGCTAAAGCATGAAGCATCGCTTTCTTTTCCACCTTGAGTTGCAACGTCAACCGAAAGTATTCTTATTTCTCCATTTTTCTTAATCGGATATTTAAAATCGCCCTCGTGCAATAGGTTATAGTAGTGTTTGGGATATATCGGCTTTATTAATTTTCTTACCGATGAAAGCTCATCAAATGAATAAAAAGCATTCTCGGATTGCCCGAAAAATAGCGAATCCATTTCCATCGACCACCCGATTGAATCGAAGTCGCCTTCAAGCATTTCATCTTGAATTTGCTCAATCGGATAATAACCTTGCGACACAGGAAGTTGATATGGAAAACCAACTACACAGTAGTTATCACCTTTGAGCATGGATTTGAAAAAAGACTTAAATTTTGCGTAGCTATAATGATATTTATAATACGCAGAGGATAGATAAAGTTCGGTATTTGGCTCTTTTGGATAATCCTTGTATTTGGCTTTTAAGAAAAATCTCGGTGTCCGTTGCCCAGCTTTAAATTTCCTTATTACCTTATCCAAAATGTTCTTTTTAATCTGAACAAATTCATCAGCAAGGATAAAGTTTGCTCTTGCACTTCGGGCTGAATCCGCAGCGGTTCCAACTTGTATTGATGAGCCATTTTTAAAATGCACACTCGCTACACTAAGACTGATTTTATAATCGTCAATTTCGTTTCGAAGATTGGCTGATGAAGTCATAAAATCCTCGATAATTTTTTTGATTATATTAACGCTTTGCCCACGTTTTCCGGCTGCAATACAGATTTTAATTCCGGGATATAAAATACATTTTAGAACGCAGACAATCGCAGCAATAAGCGATTTACCCATACCACGACTTGCAATAATCATAGTATAGTTGTACTTAAAGCACATGACAATCAATGCTTGCTGGAAAGGTTTAAGCCATTTAAGACCTAAGTAGTCGATAGCGAGTCTATGAGGATTCTCCCTATAAAAAGCCACCCATTTTCCGACACCACGCCTAAGCTTTTTGAGTTTATCATTACTCATTTTGCTTCTCACTTTCCGTAAATCCGTTTTCGCTTAAATACTCAAACACATCTTCATCGGATGCGTCTTTCACATCATCAATTTCAGCTCGATATTTTTGCATTTCTTCTTCATACTCTTTCGAGTATCTGTTTTTAATACCAAGCATTTTTGAAAGGTGTCCGAGAAAATAGATGTTAAAAAGCTTGACTATTCCGTCAATATCTTGCCATTCTGGATTTACTTCGGGTATGGGGTCCTCATTTTCAAACATTTCTATCATAACACCTAAAGGTTTTTCAGCGGTTTTCTCATCATTTTCAGCTTGAATAGGTTTTAAATTGGCACTTGAAAGCGTATCTTGGAACGTCTTTTGAAGTCTACCCCAAAGGTCAACATCTCCACTTTGTATTGCTTTTTGTTGCTGTAATTTTATTACGCATCAATCCCGAACTAAACTTTCCCTTGCCATGCTGTCAATTAAAACTTTTGATTTCCACTATGAAAACTTACCCTCTAGAAATTGGTATTCCTCATAGCTAAACCCATAACCCCAAACTTTTATATATTTGCTTGATATTTTTCTTGCTTTGGTTTCAGAGTTTTCGCTTTCGCTTATATCTTCGTAATCACTACTGAAAAGATAATCATCAAAAGTTTTGTTAATGTATGGAACTAAATTGATTTTAGATAGGTAAGCGTTCATACGATTTAACTGACTTGAATTTTTTGAAGCTTCAAAAAGTGAATCGCAAAAATATATGTCGAGGAGCATACACATTCGCTTTATTGCTTTACATTCATCGCCGCCAAACTTTTCAAGATACTTTGTGTATATCTCTCCGACACAAGTTTTGCAGATAGTTAAAAAACCACCATTGCCTTTATATAGCATTGACCTTGTTGGTGTAAAAGCATTGCTCTTTCTTCTAAATTCATCGCCGCATACCGAACACCTATATCTTTGTTCTCTTTGTTTCATAAATTATCAGCACTTTTTGCAGCAGCTCTTAATATTGATCCGGGTCTAAATACTACTTTTGTACCTCCTTTAATTAACATCGGCTTTGCTGTTCTTGGGTCGGTTCCAATGCGGTCTTTAACCTCTTTTGTACTGATTTCTAGGAATCCATGAATATTAATTTTTTCTCCCGAAGCGACCATGTCTGTGATTAACTCGCTTAAGCTTTTTAAAACTCTTTCAGATTCACAGACCTTTAAATTAGCATATTCGGCATACTTCCTTATAAATTGTTTTTTGTTCATTTTCTGCCTACTCCTTTACTTTAAATTTAATTTTTTGCAAGAAAAATAGCTCTCTTTCGAGAGCTTACATTCCTACACCTTATATTATACCGCATAAAATGTGGACATTTATGGACGAGTTCTATTTTCTTTTCTGAAATATCTATAAAGTCGTTTTTTTAAACCGCTTACTCTGTTTCTACCACCAATTTTTTAAGCAGTTTTTTCCCAACTGAAATTATTTACATACCTATAAGTTAAAATCATTCGAATAATCGGGTCATCAACATTTTCGATATAATCTGTCAGTTCTTCGCAAAGTTTTGAAAGAGCATCTTTTATACTGATTATTTTAATTACAGAATATCCGATTCTGTCTGAAATACTTTTTGACATCGGCATTCCTGTAATTGCAGATGACTTAATTTCCGCTAAAGCATTAAGTTCTGTTAGCCTTTCTTGGTGCATTTTAATTTCCTTTTTAAGATAGTGAAGCTGCGAAAGTTGCTTATTAGTCATAGAAATATCCGCCTCTTTAATCTAAATATTTTGCCGGTAATTACGTGTATATCATACTTAAATTTTAGCAGTTAAATTGCGAGTATTCCTATATCTTACTTTGCCGTATCGATAATTTTTTATATCTGAAAATTTTAGATTTTAGCTCAACAAAAAAAATAAGCTTCCGAAAGGAAACTTATTTTAAGTATTATTCATTTTTGTAAATGGTATCTGATAGCTTTTCAAAAGTATCTATAAATTCTTTTACTATGCGTTGTTGGTCGGGTGTAAATCTATCTAATAAATTTTCCTTGTCGCCGATATTCGATTTATATGAAAGAACATAATTAGGACTAACATTTAATGCATTACAAAACTTAATTAATGTTTCAATAGTCATTCCTGACTTGCCTTTTTCCATTAAATTGAGAGTTCTGTTGCTAATCCCAACGAGTTCTGATAAATATTCTTGCGTATAACCTTTTTCTTTTCTCGCTACTTTTATTTTCTTACCCATTAACTCTTTATCATATGTCAACATCTTATCACCTCTCTATTTAATTTTCACATGATATGGTATGAATATTAAATGAGGCGTGATATTGATTAATTGATATGGTATATTGATTTTCATCTGGAAATTTATTACAATTGAAACAGGAGCCACGAATTAAATCGTTAGCTCCCAAAAACAAATAATCGTTTGCTTATAATTTGTACTTATTTTTTAAATGAACCAAAAATTTATCAAGTTCCTTAACAGCTGCTTGAGGAAGGTTATCAAGTATTATCAAACGAGAAATCGTTTTA
>JAFQTK010000064.1 GCA_017409065.1 bacterium | reverse complement strand
TCGATATGCTTCTTGATCATTTTTTGTCATTTTCAAGATGCTATCTTGTGCATTTTCGTGTTTCTTGAATTTGTTGCGTAGTACGATAATATCTACACGACGGTTTTGTTCCCGTCCTTTTGCTGTTTTATTATCTGCGATAGGGCGAGTTGAGCCATATCCGATTGGTGTGAATAAATCAGGGTGGAACTTAAACCTATCAATCAAGTATCTTACAATAGTACAAGATCTGGCAGCTGAAAGTTCCCAGTTTGATGGGTATATGTTATTTGAAAATGGCAAATTATCCGTATTACCTTCTACTCTTATAGAGTGCATAAGGAATTTTTGTGCAATTAACAAGCCTATTTTGTCCAATTTCTTTTCAGCTTCAGGAAGAAGGGTTGCAGATGCTGATTCGAACATAATATTAGAGTCATTAAGCTTTATAACTAATCCTCTTTCTTCGATTGTTGCTGTTACCCCTTTAAGTTCTTTTGATTTTGTAAGTTCATCAATTTCTTTTTTTATTGCTTCGTATGATTCATCTTCATATTTTGGACTGAGGTATTCCATCATCAATGCGGATATTACAGAATTAGCCGCCGCATCTTGAATTACGCTATCCCCTGCACCGTCCATTATACCAGGTTGACCTTGCATCATTGTTGGAGCATCAAATGCTTTTTTTAATGATTCTTCAAGCTTTGAAAATGCACTAATGTCAACTTGAGAAAGTGCGTATAGAACCACAAACGTAGCGAACAGCAGCGTTATAAAGTCCGCATAGGATACAAGGTATCTTTCTAAATTTACATGTTCTTCGTGTTTAGGTTTTCTGCCCATTGTCTATTCCGTAGCTGTTTTGTTACTTAGGTGTTTATCTAATACATACGCATTTAATTTTCTTTCAATCAAAGCAGGGCTTTCTCCTGCTTGTATTGAGAGAATACCTTCGATTATAATTTCTTTCTTAACAAAAACTTTAGCGTATTTGGTTTTAATTTTTGTACTAAATGGAATGAGTACCAAGTTTGCTGCATAAAGCCCATAAACTGTTGCTACGAATGCAACTGCGATACCTGCACCAAGTTTTGTCGGGTCAGATAGGTTTTGCATAACTTGTATCAAGCCCATAACCGCACCGATGATACCAAATGTCGGTGAATAAGCACCTGCTGATTCCCAAACTTTTGATGCGTTATTTACTCTTTCTTCTAATCGTCCAAATTGTGTTTCGAGCATTTCTTTAACTAATGCCGGGTCTACACCATCGGCTACTGCTTCTAAGCCTAATTGTAAAAGTGAATCTGATGCGGAATGAGCATCTTTTTCCAATGCAATAATACCTTCTCGACGAGCTTTAGTCGCATATTGTGTCAATTCTCCGATAATTTCTTCAAAATCAACTTTTAGTGAGCCGTATACGTCTTTTAAGTATATAAATGCGTCTGCAAGTTGTGATGCAGGAAAGCTTACGATAACAGCACCTGCTGTTCCACCGAATACAATCATTGCAGCTGTGATTTGCATTAATTGTCCGGCATTTCCGCCTTCAAGAGCTTGCCCACCAAGAAGCATCGCCGTTCCTATTACAAATCCTAATATTGAGGTTAAATCCATTTTTACTCCAGATTAAACATTACTTCTATACACATACTATTAAATAACATTTATTCGAGGATAAAATCATTTAATTAGTTTATTTCCGCTGATTTTGTTAGGTTATAATTATTAGTTTTCGTTAATTATTGTTAAAAGCATGCAAATAGTATATAGAAAATGTATCTTTGTGTGCTATAATATTTTGGTTAAGTTAGACAAGTGGAGAATAAAAATGGCTCGTATTTTGATTTCTATGCCGGATGAATTTTTAAACAAAGTAGATTCTGTTGCTGATGGTGAGCAACGTTCAAGAAGTGAATTAATCAGAGAAGCTTTGCGTTCTTATATTCGTCGTTCAAGAATTACTAACGTAGAAAAAGCAAAATCTAACGCAGAAATTTTAGAACAAATTTTAGACTAATAGGTTTTTTATGGAGTTTTTAGCAATTATTCCTGCTCGTGGCGGGTCTAAGGGGATTCCAAGAAAAAATATAAAGCAGCTTGCAGGGAAGCCGCTCATTTATCATACAATTAAAGCTGCATTAGATTCAAAATATATTAGCAGAGTGATATTGTCTACGGAAGATGAAGAAATAGCTTCTGTTGCAAAAGCTTGTGGTGCTGAAATTAGTGTTAGACCTGTTGAATTGGCACAAGATGAAACAAAGACGGCTCCGGTATTAGTTGATGTTATAGAGCAATTGGCAAAACAAAATTATCGTCCTGATGTAGTTGTTTTGTTACAAGCTACCTGTCCGTTAAGAGATTCTAAACGATTGGATGAGGCGATAGAGTTATTTATTAATAATCCTGATTGTGATTCTGTTTTTTCTGTAAAGAAAATTGGTTTAACACATGCTTTGTGGCGTGAAAATCATGACGGAACGGTTTTGGGGTTGTATGATTACAGACATCGCCCCAGAAGGCAGGATTTAGATGAGCATTATAGTTTAATGCAAGAAACAGGTGAAACTTATATTATTAGGACTGATGTTCTTATGAAAATAGGTGATTTTATAGGTGAAAAACCAATTTTTCATATAGTTGATAATTCAGTAGATATTGATACAGAGGAAGATTTTAAATTTGCAGAGGAATTTTTATGCGGGAAGTATTAGGATTTAAAATATATGAGTCAGAGCAGGTTGTAGCTTTTATTAATTCATGTATATCTAATGTTTTAATTTTGTTACTATATCTTTTTATAACATTGGTTTTATTGAAAGTTGTTAGTAATATTTCTGAAAAAATGTTTAGGCGAGCTTTGTCGTCCAGTATTGATATCGAGTATAAGAAGCAGATTGCAACGATTAAAAATTTGGTAAAATCTTTTTCAAATGGACTTGTTATCATAATGATAGGAATGAATTTGCTTGCAAGATATAATATTGATATTCGTCCATTATTGGCGGCAGCCGGTGTTGCCGGTGTTGCAATCGGATTTGCGGCACAAAAATTCGTTGAAGATATTATTATGGGAATCCTTATCTTAGTTGAAGGGCAATTAAGAGTTGGTGATTTTGTCACTATTGATGGAATAAGCGGAACGGTTGAAAAAGTGACCTTGAAAATGGTCGTTATTCGTAGTGTTAACGGGCATGTGAATTATATTAGAAATGGTATAATTCAAGTTATTACTAACCAAACCAGAGATTTTGCGACTCCTATATTCGATGTTGGTGTTGCTTACAATTCTGATATTGATAAAGTTATGAATGTTATGCTTGATGTTGCTAAAGAAATGCGTAATGATGAGCGTTATAAGGCTTTTATTCTCAGTGATATGGAAATTGCAGGGGTTAATGAATTTCAAGATAATGCAGTTGTGATTAGGGCTTCAATTAAAACAAAGCCTGCTAATCAGTGGTTTATTCAACGTTCGTATAATAAATTGCTTAAAGAAGCTTTTGATAGAGAACATATTGAAATCCCATTCCCACAGAGAGATTTGCATATTATAAAGGCTGATGAATGAGTGATTTAAAAATTGTTTCTGTCGTTAACGATTTTGAGATTTTTAATCGTTGTATAGCAAATAACGAATATTTGAAAAATTTTGAAATTGTTTGTTACGACAATACAGTTGAAAATATTGGTATTTCAAAGCGTTATAATGCTTTTATTGACACACTTGATGTAAAAGATGATTTTTGGGTCGTTTTTTTACATCAAGATTTTATTTTCAATGAAAACCCGTTGCCATTGTTGCAAAATTTGGATAAAAATTGTTTATATGGTGCGGTTGGATTGATAAAACCATTATTTTATATGAGATTCAAGCCTAAATTTATTTTCAAAATTGCTCGACGTTGTACTTTGGGGCAAATTTTTGAAGGGGAAAACGGTAGGATTGTTGGTAATCGTGTATCGGGAAATCCTATTGTAAATACCATTGATTGTTGTTGTCTTATTATGCATTCTTCCTTATTAAGAAAAGGTAAACTACGGTTCGATGAAAATTTGTGTTTTCATATGTATGTAGAAGATATGTGTTATGCTGCAAAACAGCAAGGTATTTTGTCAAAAATAGTTCAATTTGATTGTAGGCACTTGAGTCACGGGAATATGGGTGAAGAATTGGACAAAAGTGCTGATTATGTAAAATCCAAATATAATATTAGAGAAATAAATTCAACGTGTTATAAATAAATTTTTTATAAACTGAGGAAGTTTTCTTTTTGCGTATATGAGAAAATATATACAAAAAGATAATATGAGAATTTTTTCTAATTTATTTTGAGAAGATAGTTTTGGCTGTCTTTTGAATATTTTTGTAATGTTATTTATAAATAGGCATCTTTGCATATAGTGTTGAAGTCTTTTTGCAGATGTTGAAAAATAGCTGGTTTGGTGAAATCTCCAATTCGTCAGTTTTTTATTTATAAATCCGAATTGATATTTTTCTGCAATTTGCCACCAAATCCAGTAATCTAAAACGGGATTGCACGGTGTTTCAAAATTAATATTTAAAACAGCTTCTTTTTTGCACATAACGCAAGAAAATGTCGGCACAATATTTCTTTGTCCAAATTCATCGAATACATCTTTGATTTCAGTGTTTTTCCATAAATAACACAAGTCTTCAAAATATGTAGTTGTGTTTTGAATTATTTTTTCATTGCCGAAACAATTAATATTATTGTAAATTAATCCGCAATCGGGATATTTTTCAATAAATTTTAATTTTTCTTCAAGATAATTATGTTCCCAGTAGTCATCGCTTTCAAGAAAAGCTATCCAATCATATTTAGCATTCTGTATTCCTAATAAAATAGAGTTTTTAAGTCCTCTGTTTTTGTTGTTAGGATGTGTAAATAATTTTATTCTTTCATCTTTTAGGCAATAATCATTAATTATTTCTAAAGATTTATCTTTTGAACCGTCATCAATAATTATGAGTTCCCACTCTTGAACAGTTTGTGCGATAACACTTTCTATTGCTTGGGCAATAAAGCTCTCATAATTATAACTCGTCATAATGATTGATGTTTTCATAAAAAAATTGTACTATAAATCTATAAGAACTGATAAGGTTTTTGTACAAATGGAAAAAAGAAAATTTTTGGGAATATATTTTGATTGCTGTAATGTTTATGGCAGAGTTTATAAAAATAAAGACGGTAGTGCCTACGAGGGGAGATGCCCGAAATGCCTAAGATTTGTGCATGTTCCTGTAGGAGAAGGTGGTACAAGTCAGAGATTTTTTAGAGCAAAATAGTTAGTGAGGTTATATTTTATGGAAAGTTTAATTTGTTTGTTTTGTATGTTAGCTAAAATTCCTTCACCATCCTTGCAGGAACAAGCTGTTGCAGAAAAAATAGTTCAAACTTTTCAAGAGTTAAAAATTGAAACTCGTCAAGATTCATACGGAAATGTTTATGCAAAAATTCCCGCTACGGATTTAACAAAAAAATCGATTTTACTTTCTGCACATATGGATGTAGTCGGGGATTCAAGTCCAATAAATATTGTTTACTCAGGAGATAAAAAAATAATTGAAACTGATAAGACAAGAACTTTAGGTGCAGATGATAAAGCAGGCGTTTCTCAGGCTATTTGGTTAGCTAAAACGGTTAAAGAAGATTCAGAATTGAAACATGGCGGATTAGAAATTGTTTTTACTCGTGATGAGGAACAGGGAATGACAGGTATCAACAATGTAGAGTTTGATGCTTTAGATTCAGAATATATTTTGGTTTTGGATTCGGATAAACTTGGTAAATTGGAAATTTCAGGTGCAGGTTATACAAAAATGCTTCTTTCAGTAAAAACATTGAAAGGTGGACATTCCGGTATGGATATACAAGATGAAAGTCGTATAAATGCTGTTAATTTAATATCTGAAATTATTGCAAAACTGCCTCATGGTGTTTATAAAAAGGATAAAACAGGTACAATTACATCTCTTAACGCAGGAGCTGTTGTTGCCGGTGGGGTAAAGAACATTGTTTCTGAAAAATCAGGTGCTGCTTATTCTTTTGAATTAGCTGAAAATGCAATGGATAATATAATTAACACTGATGCTTTTGCAATATATTCTATTCGTAGTTCAGATGTAAAAGTTGAACAAAAATTGCACTCAGAAATTGAAAAAATAATTGCTAAGTTTAACAAAAAATATGCAGGCTTGGCAGAAGTTAAAGTCGAATTTAAAGAACATTTAAAACCTTTTGAAAAAGTTGATGATGTTACTATGATTGAAGTCGCACAAAAAGCAGCAAAATTAAGCGGTTTAGATTTGAATGTATCTTCTTTCCATGCCGGAGCCGAAACGCATGTTTATGCTCACCGAAAAAACTCTAAAGGCTTGAAATTTAAACCTTATTTAGTTGGAGTTGCTGATATTTACAACATGCATTCTCCTGATGAAAAATTGGATGTTGAATCTATGGAAAAGGGGGCAAATTTACTTAAAAATATATTTTATGTTTTTAATGGAGCAAAATAGTTGTATATTTTTGAATTAATCAATAAATTAAAAAACAAAAAATCTAAAAAAAATGTTGAGGTGATAGAAGAAGACTCCGTAGAAGAAATAGAAGATGCTTCAAAATGTCATCATATTTTTATGCCAATTGACAGTACAAAAAAAGTTTTAGCTTGTTCAAAATGTGGATTGGTTATAAAAAATGACAAAATGAAGTTTAGTGAAACGGATAAAAATCCTTTTGCAAGTAACTAATGTAGAAATATTGCTCTTTATATTTATGAATCTTTGTAAATATTTGTGAGTTGACTAACAAACTTTTTCTAATTGTTGTTTTGTACTAAATAAAATAGTGTAGGATAATTCGTAGGAGGGCAGTTATTATGTCTATTGATAAAGTAGGTTCAAGTTCTCAATATGAAACGGCTTCGAAAGGTGTAGCAAAGAAAAATATTGCTGTTGGGCTTACCGTAGGCTCCGGTATTGTCGGTGGCGGTGCTTTGGGGTATTTAGGAGTCGATAAATTTGTAAAATTGGTACAAAAAGAAGCAATTCCTTCGAAAAATCTAAAAATAGCCGGTGCTATTGCAGGGGGAGCTTTACTTGGTGTTGGTTTGGCTTCAATAACTGGTAAGGCACTTAAAATGGGTAAGGTTAAGCGTTCTAAAAATCCGGATGTTAATTTTGTTATAACCACTACTAATGGGCAAAAGATAGAATATCCTTTCATGTTGGGATGTCAAACAAAAATTATACCTCTTCCGAACAAAAAGTATGCTGTGTATAGAACCCCTGTTGTTCCTAATGCAGAAACCAAATCAAAAATTGTGACGGAAGAACAGCTTTTGAACGAGTGTTCTAAGTTTGTTAAATAGGAAAATATGAAAGAGAACCTGTATCATTAGATACAGGTTCTTTTGTTATTAAATATGCTGCTAAAGTTCAATATTTTCGATATTTTCTTCGGAAATTTGTTTAACATTAAAATGACTTTTAATGCAGTTTAATATTGATGGATTCAGAGTATTTACGTTACAACAGGTGATATAAATGTCTTCTATTCCCAATTTTTTTAGAATAAAAAGGTTTGATAGTGAGGCATTTGTGCATTGGGTTAGAATGACTTTTATAGGATGTTGTTGTGTGTCTAAACTTGTTTGAATTTTTTCAAGAATTTTGTAAATTAATGAAAAATCATAATACGATTTTATATGAAAAATGTTGTTAGCTTTTTTCTCGTATGCCAATGAAACTATGTAATTTTCATCTCCTATTTTTTTGTACATATTCTCAAAAAATTCATCAGAATGGTAGCCGTAATTTAGCAAGCCTACGATATATAATTTTTTGAATTTGTTTTCCTTAAATTGATTGCACATTTCATCAATCTGAGTATCTATTTTGTTTTTTTCAACACCTATTTTTATAGAAATTTTTTTCTTTGATTGTATGAAACCATTTGTTTCGTTTGCACACTTTATTAGTTTGCTAAAATCGTGTTTGATAATTCGAGTAATTCCTTTGCCGGAAATTATGTCTGTTGAGAATAAATTTCCTCTGTACACGGCATCGATTTTATTTGAATAATCTCGTGTCAGCATTATAGGACCCGGAAATGTTGAAAAGTCGAGTTGGATATTGTTCCCTTTATGCTGATATTGACCTACAAGATGAGGATATCTTCTAAAATATGGATATTGTTGGGACAAAAGCATTAAGTCATGTGTATAAATATTTATTCCTGTACCTTCAGTGGCTTGCAGTAACAAATCCAAATCATTGAAATTCTCCCCTGAAACTAATATGCATTTGCCTTTTAATTCGTCAAAAGATACTGTGTGTGTGGTCGGCTGAGAATATTTTTCGCTGTATGCGTGTTCTAGTTTCTTATTTAATTCATGAGAAGTTTGTGAAAAATCAAGAATTTTTTTTGTCAATTTTTCTTCTCTTATATTTAAGAAATTCAGAGAGTTCAAAAATTCTAAAGTTTTATATTTGTCCGCTACGCAGTCTATTTCATAATCATCGAGTTTTGTTAGTGTTGCGGAAGTTGATTTTGCAATCATAAGCATTATTTCATAGAGATTTTTTTTGTAACTTGAAATCTGCGTATTCCTTTTTATAGATTGTTTTTCGCCAGCCATTATTGCTTTGATTATGTTTAAATCTTCATTACTCGGTTGGAATGAATTAAGCAATTGGCAATCAAGATTTCTTTGACGACAAATATTTTCGTAAAAAACTATTACTTCTTTACGTTTTTCATGGAGTTCGCTCAAGACCTTTTCTATATCTTTTTGTTGATATTCAAATCCAAAATTTATAGAGGCTAAAGTTTTTATAATTGTGTTTACAATGGCTAAGTTTTCATAGCCTAATTCTTTGATTTTTAAGATGTAATATGTTAGTTGTCTTGTTTCGTAAACAAATGTTTCATTTAGTGCAAGGGCTCTGGGATCAAGCATACACTTGCCTACGGTCAGACATTCCATTGCTTTGGGGTATTCTATATTAAAAAAATTGTACATGTTTTTTCCTTTTTTGATATATTAAATATAAGCAAAGAAAAAAATAACCCATAAAAGTTTAATCTATAAGTCTAATAATTTTTATGGCAAAATTTTTTTTTTACGCTTTTTAGGGTAAAAAAAGGAGGCTAAAATGCAAGTTCAAAATAATAGTGTGTCGTTTAAAGGTATTACAAGAGTAGTTATTCCTGCTGCTGAATGTGCAAAGAAAGGTGCTGATGTGGCTAGAGATGTCTTGGTTCCTTATGCAAAAAAAATATCAGGTGATTATGATATCTTTGTTGGTGGTCCAAAATTTCCACAGGTAATCTCTAAAATTACAAGTGTTGATGATGGTAAAGTAATGGATTCTTTCAGAAGAGCAGGTGCAACAAACGTGCCTGAGTATTTTGCAGAAACTTCTGCTCAGACTACATATATAGTTACCGGTAAAAAAGACATGGAAAGAATCAGCAAATTTAATAAAGAACAAGAATCTTGGTGGAATGAGGTCAAGGAAGCCGGCACTGATGTTGCAACAGAGAAAGGACTCTCTGAAAAAATTGCAGATGCTTATGGTGAATATTGTGCGTATATCGCTGTTCAACACAGATTTTTGAAAAAATTTGGTGCTGAAATAAAAGACAAAACTTTTGAGTCTATTAAAGCCGCAGTTAATAAAGAATAGTTGTTAAAAATAGATAAAAGAAAAGGTATATTTTAATATGCCTTTTCTTTTTGCTAAACCATGTAATTAGTTACACTATTTCTTTTTTATTGTCATTGCTTTCTACTAAAAATTCGGCATAATCTGCAATATTAATTCCTGCTGCAATTATTTCTTCGATCGTTAGCTTGTTATCTCTATTTGTGTCGGCATTAATTAAATTTAAAAATTTTATATTTTTATTACCATTTAACGCTTCGTTTTTGACATCATCATCGTTAGGAACTTTATATTTTTCGTAATTAGCAATATCAATTCCTGCCGCTGCTATTTCTTCTGCCGTTAGCATGTTATCACCGTTTGTGTCAGCATTGATTAAGTTTTCAAAAAGGAATCTCTCAACGTTTTCAGCGGTAGCCGAATTAGCACCTTGAGCATTTTGGTTTTGAACATTGTTCAAGTAGTTTGGGTTTGTGTTGATTTCCATAAGTTTTTCTCCTTATTAAACTAAAAACTAT